>JAUVQB010000042.1 GCA_030598385.1 Alphaproteobacteria bacterium
ATTCTCCAGTCCGGTCCAGATCGACATTTGAGTGTCGCCGGCGAAGATGCGGTTGCGGAACACCTCCCGTTGCGAGGGTCTGGTGTGAAGCTTGACGCCGACATCCGCCCAGCTATCGGCGATGAGCCGGCGTCTCATTGCGCCGCCTCCAGCCCGCCCAGCGACGGATCTGCCCTGACGAAATGCCCGTTGCCCAGTTCGACGAACGCAAGCCGCGCAGTTCCGTTCACGGTAAACGGCGACGGCCAGGCCGCCGGGTCGGAGGCGCGGCCCTCCATCAGGGCGCCGAGGTTCAGGCGGCGATCCGGATGGGGCTCCGGCACGGCGGAGACCAGGGCCTTGGTGTAGGGATGCACGGGTTGCTGGAACAAGAACTCGCGCGGCGCCAGCTCCACCAGGCGGCCACAGCACATGACGGCGATCCGGTCGGCGATGTAATCGACCACCGCAAGGTTATGGCTGACAAACATGTAGGTGAGGCCAAGCTCGGTCTTGAGGTCCTTCAGCAGGTTCAGAACTTGGGCCTGAATCGAGACGTCCAAGGCCGAGACCGGCTCGTCGCAAATCAGCAGGTCGGGCTTGAGCGCGAGCGCCCGGGCGATGCCGATGCGCTGGCGCTGGCCGCCGGAGAAGGAATGGGGGTATCGCTTGAGATGCCGCACGTCGAGGCCGACCACGCGCAACAGATCCTTGACCATCTCGCCGCGCGAATGGGCATCGCCGATGCCGTGGATCACCAGTGGCTCGCTGATGATGTCGAACACCGTCATGCGTGGGTTGAGCGAGCTGAAGGGGTCCTGAAAGACAAACTGAATGCGCCGGCGAAAGGCCGCGAGATCTTCGCCTTCCAAGGCCAGAACATCGACGATTCTGCCGCGGTCGTTGAATGCGACCTGGCCGCTGTCGGGCGTCAGCGCGCGCATCACGATCTTCGACAGGGTCGTTTTGCCGCAGCCGCTTTCGCCGACCAGACCCAGGCACTCCCCGCGCCGGATCGTGAAACTGACGTCGTCGACCGCCAGGGTCTGCGATTGTCGGCTGCCGATCAGGCCGGCCTTGCGGTTGGTGAAGTGTTTGGTGACATGCTCGACCGCGAGCATCGGACCCTGCTTGTCGGCGTCGCTTGGCCAGGGATCCTTGGCTCTCAGCAGTGGCGAGCCACCGTCGTGCTTGATCTCGCGGATCGGCCGGAGGCGTTCATCGCGGGCCATGTTGAAGCGCGGCACGGCGTGCAGCAGCGCCTTGAGATAGGGATGTTCGGCGCGCCGGAAGATATCGTCGAGCGTGCCGGATTCCATGACCTCTCCCTGGTACATGACCACCACTTCTTCCGCCACGTTCGCAACGACGCCCAGGTCGTGCGTAATCATCAGCACCGCCATGCCCAGTTCCTCTTGCAGATCGCTGATCAGTTTCAGGATCTGCGCCTGGATCGTCACGTCGAGCGCCGTAGTCGGTTCATCGGCGATCAGCAAAGCTGGCCGGCAGACCAGAGCCATGGCGATCATAGCCCTTTGACGGAGGCCCCCCGACAGCTCGAAAGGATAGGTTCGCAGCGCCTTGGCCGGGTTTGGAAACCCTACCAGGCGCAACATTTCGATACAAATTTCCTCGCCCTCAATGCGGTTGACCCTGCGGTGCAAGTGCAAGGCCTCGGCGATCTGGTTGCCGACCGTGTGGACCGGCGAGAGGGAGGTCATGGGTTCCTGAAATATGATCGAGATCCGGCCGCCGCGGATGCGCCGCATTTCGGAACTGTCGGGGCGCAGGGAGGCGATGTCGATCTCGCGGTGCGGCGCTGACTCGCCATTCGCCGGCTTTGCCTTGGCCGGGTCGGCGAACACGATACTGCCACCCTCAATACTCGCGGCCTTGGGCAGGATGCCCATTATGGCTTGGCTGACCACGGACTTGCCTGAACCGGACTCGCCGACCAGTGCGACCGTGGAGCCGGGTCGGATTCGGAAACTCACCCCACGCACCGCTTCGAGTCGGCCTTCCGGCAGATGGAAGGCGATCTTGAGGTCTTCGACCCTGAGCAGATGCTCCATTTTAGCCGTCCCTTGTGCCACCCCGTGCTCCCAATCTCTTGGACGCCGCCGAACCGGCTCTGCATCGCGCGCGTGGCAAATGACTCAAGACTGTTCTGGCCCGTCGCATGAAGACTACCCGAGCCTGGATCCGGATGCCTCCGGCGGCGGGGTCTCCTGGTCGGCGTCGACGCCAAGGCTCAAGAGGTTGCCCGCCGAGGCCGGGTCCATGGCGAAACCGTTATCCCGTATCGCTTTGGCGGCGCGCCAGGCAACGTAGTCAAACCCCTCCATACCGGAATCGTATGTGAGCGAACGCCCTCCCCCCTTCAATTTGAGCTGCATGAAACCTCCCTGGGACCGCTCTTGTCGCTTGGTGCCAAAATACCTCAGTTTCAGCCATTGCAGATCCGCCCACGCCATGACGCGCGTCCGCAAACCCACATCGCAGATGTCTGTGTCGGAAACCGCCACCCTGGTCACATTGCGCTGGAGCGTTCTGAAGGCGAAATAACCGAACAGGGCGCTCCAGCTCCCGAATATCGCAACTATCGCAGGCGAGAGGGGCGTAGACAACAGGACGCCGAGCCCGACGGCGAGTCCGGCGCCGGCGCGAATGTAATCCCCGGCCAGGGCGCGCGCCGGATATCGGCAGACCATCATGAGTCCACACATGGCGCGGCGGACAGATGAAAGGCCTCGTCGGCTGTGATCCAACGCGCTGCCGGATGATCGCTGAGCATCGCAAGTAGGCGCGCTACGAAGCTCCAGGCCGCGTCGTCCATGACCAAGTGGTGGGTGAGCAGGCCGCTGGGTTCGTCTGGCTCGGCCCTGCACGGGCCGTCGGCTGGCGATTCCACCTTTGCCCGCCGGCGGGCGCGCAGATTTCCGATCAACAAGTTCAACGCTTCGTTCTCCCCCAAGAACCCCCGCTCAGGCCGCCAACGCATGACATCGACATGCGTGTTGCATGCGACCAGTCCCTCTGCCGGCCTCAACGCGGTGCGGGCGGTGTGGGCGGAGAGCCCGCGAAACCCGAGTCCGGCCAACACGGGAACAAACTCATCCGCAATCCGGTTCCAAGGCGGAACCAGGACCGGGACGGCTTGCTTCCCGAATTTGGCTTTCAGCATAGCCTGGCCGCCTGCAAGTTCTTCGCAGATCGCGACACAGGGGCGATGTGGGCCCAGTTCCATGGACTTCTCGCCCTCCGGGGCGTGATTCGCATGATCGAAACCGTGTTGGAGCACGCTGACGTGCGCCGCGGCTCCTTCCAGCCGCAAGGCCAGCGCGGCCGTGGCGCGGGCCGGGATGACCGCCAAGCTCAAAGGGGCCCGATGCTGTTCTGCGAGATCGAGCAGGCGGTCGAGCGCCGGGCCGCCGTCGACCGCATCGTCGTCGCGCCACCAAAAGGTGGCCGCCCGGCCAGATTCGCGCCAGGCCTCCAGTTCCCGATGCAATGTCTGCCAGCCGCTCATGGGGTCATACTATCAAGTATGTCCTGTAGGATGGCGGCCGTTTTTCGGGCTCCCGCCATGTCGATCGGTCGCGCCGGGCCTGGGTCTGTCAGGGCCAGCGCCCGGCGCAGCCCTTGATCGAGGCTCTCGCCGGTGAGCTCGGCTTCCGCCACCACGGCCAGCAGGCCCCGTTCTGCCAAGAGATCGGCCCGCCGGCTCTGTTCGGTCTCGGAACCGGCGGAAAAAGGGACCACGACCGCCGGTCGGCCGCTGCGCAGGACCTCCATGACCGTGTTGTAGCCGGCCTGGCTGATCGACAGGCGGCAGCGGGCGAGCAGGCCCTGAAAGTCCGGCCGCGACCGCTCGACGCTCACGCCGCCCGTTAAACGGTTACGCGCGCGCCGGGTCAAGGCGTCGAACGCCGCCGCCGGATAGTGCTCGCCCACCAGGATGCGCCAAGGCGCGGCCTTGAGCGGACCGATCGGTCGGGCCGCGAGCGCGGCCTCGATCAAAGGCCCTGCAACCCGGCCGCCGCCGGCCGAGACCAGGACCTCGCCCTGTCCCGCGGCGTCCGGTGCCACCCCCTGGCCCGAGGGGCCGGGCGGCTCGCTCACCACGTATCCGGTGTAGATCACCTCGGGCGCGACCTTGGCGATCTCGGGGAAGGTCAGATCCAGGGTTGCGACGGCGGGATCGCCGTGCACCAGCACCCGGTCGAAAAACCGCTCCAGGGTGGCCACCATCCACTGAGTCTTTTCGGCGCTCTGCTGCTCGTTGAGGATGTCGCGAACTGAACAGACGACGGCGGGCCGAGGGGTCTGTTCTACCGCCGTCTCAAGCAGCGGGAGCAGCTCGAAGCGCATCTGCCGCCGCCCCAAGGGAAACATCTCGGTAATCAACAGCCGCGGCCGCGCGGCCCGGAACACATCGAGCAATCGGGCGGCGCGTTCGGCCTTCCAGGCCTCATCTATGGCCTCGCCCTTGTCGTCCACCAAGCTGGAAAAGTGCTCGTCGAAGCTCTTGAGCGGCGGCAACTGAACCAAGCGTGCCGCGCCGATGTCGAGGCCGGGTACGGGCAGGCCGCCCGAGACGAGAACCACCTTCACCCCGGCCGCGTCGAGCGCCCGGACGATGGCTGCCGACCGGCGCAGGTGGCCGATGCCCAACAAATGCTGGACGTAAAACAGGACGTCGGCGGATCCGCTCACGGCAGGAGGGTCAGGTTCAGGCGTGCGACAGCCAGGCGGCCGTCCGATGACAGCCGAAACGCGTGGGCGCAGTCCGGCCGCAGCTTGTCCGGCGGCTGTCCGCGCAGCTCCCACCCGGTGGCAAGCGCATAGAGCGCCCGGATGACACCCTTGTGGGCCACCGCGATACAGGGCCGTTTGGCGGTTGCCACGCGGTCGAGCCAGGGCGCGAGGCGGGTCTGCAGGTCGCGTGGGCTCTCGCCGCCCGGCGGGCGAAAGTCCAGGCCGCGCGCCTCGTTGGCCACCATGGATTCGCCCAAGCGGGCGCGCAGCTCCGTCAATCTCTCGCCCTCCCATTGACCCCAGTCGGTCTCGATCAGTTCGGGCACGACTTCGGCGTCTTCGTGGCCCAAGAGGGCGGCGGTCTCGCGGGCCCGGCGAAGCGGGCTGGTGGCCCAGTCGTAGGCCTGGAACGCCGGCGGAATTCGCCAGTCCCTGACCCGCGCCCGGCCTTCGCGACTCAGCGGCCGGTCGCTGCGGCCCTGGATGCGCCCCTCGGCGTTCCAGTCGGTGGGGCCGTGGCGCAGCAGGACCAGGTCCGCTCGAGAGCCGCGCGCCATCACGCGACCCCAAGAGTCTCGAGAATGCGCTTCAAGCTCACGGCGGCTTGCTCCAGGCTGTGCTCACGGGCGACCTTCGCGAGGGCGGCCCGGCCCATCCGCTCGCGGCGCTCCGGATCGCTCAGAAGGTGCGCCAGGTTGGCGGCGAAGGCGGCTGCATTGCCCGGCTCGGACAAGAGGCCGGTTTCGCCGCTCTCGACCAGGGCCGGCACCCCGCCGCTGCGCCCGGCGACCACCGGCAAGCCGGCCGCCTGGGCTTCTAGCAAGGCCATGCCGTAGGCTTCGTTGATGGCCGGCCAGGCCAAGAGGTCACAGCCCGCGAGCATGGCCGGCAGCTCAGGCTCGTCGACAGCGCCCGCGAAATGAACCCGCCGCCCGCCGCCAGCCTTCTCCACCAAAGAAGAAAAGGCCTGTTCGACGTCGCCTCGGGCCGGACCGTCGCCGACGATGAGGAGTTGCCATGCCGGATCCGGGAGCCGGGCAAGCGCCTCGGCCAGAAGCCGGTAGGACGCGAGCTTGTCGCCCTGCCGCATCATCGCCACCGCCGCGATGACCGGCCGGCCGGGGTTCAGGGCGAAGCCTTGGCACAGCGTGGCCCGATGCCTGTCGCGGGCACCGGCCGCGGCGCGGCCCGGCGCGGGGTCGAGGAAGGGAGGGATCAGGCGGACGGGACAGGTCTCCGGCAGGCAGCCCGCGTCGTCCGGATTGAGGGTAATCACCGCAGATGCGCGCTCGACGGCCGCCAGGGTCGCGCGATGCCCGAGATCCCAAGGGCCGCCGGCGCGCTTGGGCGCGACCGAGGCTTCGGCCACGAGATAGGGTATGTCCAGCCCTCGGCTGACGGCAGGTCCGAGCCAGTCCGGCGCCTTGTAATAGAGATGATAGGTGAACCAGCATCCCGGACGCTCAGCGGCCGGCCGAGCCCGGAAGCGACGCAGGATCCGATCCGCCATCCCGGCGCCCACTTGAGCCAGCCGGGCCTGGCGTTCCGGGTCGCCGACGCCGTCACGGCTACTGAAGCGGCTCGCCAGTTCGACCTCCTGGCCGGCCAGGCCGAGCGCCTGCATGAGCAGATTGGCCATCCGCCGGTCGCCGGACGGCTGCGGATGGCCCGGTGGCTTCATGGGGGCGTAAAACGCGATGCGCATGTGACCTATCCGGCCCTCAGGAGGGCCCGCCCGCCGACAGTGGGCATGGCCGCGGTCACTGGGCCGCCGCCGGATAGGCCCGCGCCAGGCGGCCGGCCAAGAGGTCCAGGCTTTGCTCCATCGAGAAGTCACGCCGCACCAACTTGGCGCCAGCCGCGCCCAAGCGGCTCCGCAACTCGGGATCTTGGATCAATGCGACGAGCGCCGCGGTCATGGCGGCGGGGTCTTGCGGCGGCACCAATAGGCCGGTCTCGCCGTCGCGGATCAGCTCGGGGATGGCGGCTACCTTGGTGGCCAGACACGCCAATTCCTGGCTTTGCGCTTCCATCAGGACATTGGGCAAACCGTCGCGGTCGCCGTCATCGGCGATTCGGCTGGCCAGAGCGAAAAGATCGGCCTGCCGATAGGCCGTCAAGACAAGGTTCTGGGGTTGCGGTCCGCGCCACTCGATCCGATCCGCCAGGCCGAGGCGCTCGGCTTCCCTTTGCAATGCGGCTGCCATGGCGCCGCCGCCGATGTGAACGAGGCGCCAATGAAGATCCGCCGGCAAGCCGGCCAGCGCCCGCAGCAAGTCCGGATAACCTTTCTTTTCGACGGCCCGGCCAACGGACAGGATGACCAGGGGGTCCGTGGCATCGCTTCCATCGCGCGGGCGGCGACGGTCGGGGGGTGGCGGAAAGCGCTCCAGATCGAGGCCGTGATACAGCAGCCCGACCTTGCTGGGTTCGCCGAAGTCTTCGGTGCCGAGCGACACCAGATGGTCGTGGCCGATGGCCGTGCAGGTGACAAGCCAGTCCAGATCTCTCAGTTTGTCCCGCTTTTCCCAATCCGGCGTGGTCCAGATGTCCTTGGCGTGCGCCGAACAGGACCAGGGAAGGCCGGTCATTGTGGCCGCGTAGCGGGCGACCGAGCCCGGCGTGTGCAGGAAATGCGCATGAAGCCGCACAATGCCGTCCGGGAGCTCGGCCGCCAGCACGCAGGCCTGGCCGAATCGGCGGACCCGGTTGGCGGTCCGGTCGCGGCGCAGATCCGCAAGCCATTGCCCGCGTGCGGCGCGGTATCCCGGCCGCCGGCGGGCCGCCAGCCAGCCCCGCATCACTCGCAATGGCTCCTGCCGGAGATATTCCGGGAGATAGGTGGCCGGCGCGGATATTTCGCCGTGAATCGGGTGTGCCGCCGGGTCGGTCGGGTGGCGCAAGCTATAGATGCGAAGCTTGAGGCCGCGCTTCTGCAAGCCGAGGATTTCCTGGGCGATGAAGGTTTCGGACAGCCGCGGATAGCCCTTCAAGACGATCGCGATCGAAGCGTCGTCGTCCGGGTCGCGGGCAGCTCGGTCTGCCGATCGTGGCGTGCGGTTCATACCCGGACGTTAAAGAGGGCCTCGGCCCGGGGCAAGCCGGGGGGCAAGCCGGGGGGAACGGGCCGTTCAGGCGCGCCGGCCCGGCGGGCTCAGGACGGGGCGCTCAGGACGACGCGCTGGCGCGCCTTGCTTGCGGCTCGGTCTTGGCAGCCTCGCGGCGCACGCCGAATCGCCGATGCCTGCGGTTCAGCCACTGGCGGGTCAATTTGACGACGTTTTCCGTGCCGTCCAGCAGTCCGGGCACGACCCGCTCGGCGGGCCGGTTCTGCTGGGGCAGGGTGCGCAAAGCCGTGGCCATGGCCTTCGGGTCGCGCACGCCGTCGTCGAGCAGAACTTGCACGAGCCCAAGCTCCTGGGCGCTCAGCGCGCGCAAATATTGCTCCATGCGCGGCTCCGTGCGCGGCACGATCACGGCGCGTTTATCGAACGAAAGGATCTCGCAGAAGGTATTGTACCCCCCCATGGACACCACACCGAGGGCGCTGTCCATCAAAGACTCGATATGGGCGTCGAAGGTAATGGCCTCGACGTTCCGCAAGCGCCTGACCCGGCGCTGGAAACCGGTCTGCAGGCTGCTGCTCATGAAGGGGCCGAGCACCAGAAGGGCCGGATAGGGGATCTCCGGATCGAATTCGTAGGCCCGCAGCACCCAATCGATGATCTGCTCGCCGTCGCCGCCGCCGCCGACCGTGATCAGCAGGTAGGGATCGCGGATCTTTTCCAGGCGCAGTTGCGACCCGGTCTTCGGCAGGCGGCGCTTCAGATAGCCGGTGTAGGTC
>JAUVQB010000013.1 GCA_030598385.1 Alphaproteobacteria bacterium
CCCACCCCACCGAACATTGCCTGTGCCTGCACCGGACGGCCTATGCCCAGGCTATTCCGGGGCTATACCCGCTGCGCGGCAATGCTCGGGGAAAGAGTAGTCCGATTTGGAAATGGAGGCAATAAGGTATAAGTAGTTGATATCAAGCGAAAATACGAAAGTTAACTCGATATCGATTAACTAAAGGTTTGCCCAAAGCCAAGGACCGTCCGGCCCCCTCACTCCAGCAGCGCGCCGGGCAGCAACACCAGCATCTCGTCATCCCGCGCGTAATTGAGCAACAACCGGGCCCGCTCCTCCAGGAGATCGGGATCGAGGCTGTTGGGGCGCAATAGGCCGACCCGGTGCTCGAGCTGGTTCTTCTCCTGGTTCAGCACCGCTGCGTTGGCCTGGGCGACGCGCAACTCCTTCTCGAGCTGCAACCAGGCCAACACGCCCCGCTCGCCCTGAATGATGTGATAGCCGAAGTAGCCGAGTGTCGCGGCCAAAAGGACCGGAGGAAGGATGTGCCGCGCGCGGCGGCGAATTTCATGCACCAGCGCCATGGCCGGAAGCGAATCACAAAGGCTTTCGAGCCGTCAACAAAAATCGTGCAATTCCAATGAGTTTCGCCCGCGCCTTAATCCGGTCTCGCGATATTCCCGGTTTGGACTCCTTTTGGCCTCCGGCGGAGACGCCAACCTTGCGGCGACGATCGAGCCTGCAGCGGCTAGCCGTTGACCTTGAAGACCGCGCTCGGGATTTCGTCGGCTCGCGAAGCGCCGTAGCGGTGGCGGCCGAACCAGATGATCCCAACGCCGCCCAAGGCGAGGACGATACCGCAGATCACAAGCCCCTTGTCGACCAGGGGTTCGCCGCCGATGAAGCCGGGGCCGAAGAGCGCGATCGCCACGCCCAGCACGACGTCCGTCGCTCCGGCGGACAGGAAGGCGAGCGCGATCAGGCTGCGCTGCTTGGCCGACATTTTGCCCGCGTTCGTTTGCTCCATGACCGCACCTTTCGCTCGCACCGGAATGGGACCGTGGAGCACGAGTATCCCAAGCGAGACCTGCAATCCGATTAACTCTGGGATCGAGCGATAGACCGGTCGCGGTTGCCCCCCACCCTACCCCCTCAGCACCTCTTTGCCGGCATAGCGCGCGGCCGAGCCCAGCTCCTCCTCGATGCGGATGAGCTGGTTGTACTTGGCGAGGCGGTCGGAGCGGCTCAAGGAGCCGGTCTTGATCTGGCCGCAGTTGGTGGCCACGGCGAGGTCGGCGATGGTGGCGTCCTCGGTCTCGCCGGAGCGGTGCGACATGACCACGCCGTAGCCCGCCTTCTGGGCCATCTCCACCGTTTGCAGGGTCTCGCTCAGGCTGCCGATCTGGTTGACCTTCACCAGAATCGCGTTGGCGACGTGGCGCATTATGCCCTCGGAGAGGCGCTCGGGGTTGGTGACGAAGATATCGTCGCCGACCAACTGAACCTTTTCGCCGATGGCTTCGGTGAGGGCCGCCCAGCCCTCCCAGTCGTCCTCGGCCATGCCGTCCTCGATCGAGGCGATGGGATAGCGGTCGGCCAGATCGGCCAGGTAGTCGACCATCTCGTCGGGGCCGAGGGTATTGCCCTCGCCGGCCAGCTCGTAGGCGCCGTCGCGGTAAAACTCGGTCGCCGCGCAGTCGAGCGCCAGGGCCACGTCCTCGCCGGGGCGGTAACCGGCTGACTCGACGGCGCGCAGAATGAAATCAAGCGCCTCGGTGGCCGAGCTCAAGTTGGGCGCGAAGCCGCCCTCGTCGCCCACGTTGGTGCTGTGGCCGGCGTCCTTCAACTGGCGCCTGAGGGCGTGGAAGACCTCGGCGCCCACCCGGACGGCGGCGCCCAGGCTTGCCGCGCCGACCGGCATGATCATGAATTCCTGGATGTCGATCGGATTGTCGGCATGGGCGCCGCCGTTGACGATATTCATCAGCGGCACCGGCAGGGTGCGCGCATTGGCGCCGCCAAGATAGCGATAGAGCGGTTGATGAGCCGACGCCGCCGCGGCCTTGGCGGCGGCGAGCGAGACGCCGAGGATCGCGTTGGCGCCCAGGCGGGCCTTGTTGGCGGTGCCGTCCAGCTCGATCATGGCCTGGTCCAGCTTAAGCTGGTCGCCGGCGTCGAGACCCATCAAAGCGTCAGCCAGCGCCCCATTGACCGCCCCGACCGCTTTCAGAACCCCCTTGCCGCCGTAGCGCGCCGCATCGCCATCGCGCAGCTCGATGGCCTCGTGCGCGCCGGTCGAGGCACCCGACGGAACGGCGGCCCGGCCGAAAGCGCCGTCGGCCAGGCTCACGTCCACCTCGACGGTCGGGTTGCCGCGGGAATCGAGGATCTCGCGGCCGCGGATGCCGGTGATGGCGGTCATGGCTCTGGTCCTGTCGTTAGGGGATCGGTCCTTATATCGCCACCGGCCTAGCCTTGGCGAGGCGGTCGAATTCGGCGAGCGTGGCGAGCAGGTCCGGCAGGGCGTCGAGGTGTACCATGTTGGGGCCGTCGGAGGGCGCGTTGTCCGGGTCCTGATGCACCTCCATGAAGACCGCTGCGACGCCGACGGCGAGCGCCGCGCGGGCGAGCACCGGAACGAATTCCCGCTGGCCGCCGCTCGAGGTGCCCTGCCCGCCCGGCTGCTGCACCGAATGGGTCGCGTCGAACACCACCGGGCATCCGGTCTGGGCCGCCATGATCGGCAGGCTGCGCATGTCGGAAACGAGCGTGTTGTAGCCGAAGGAGGCGCCCCGCTCGCAGACCATCACCCGCTCGTTGCCCGAGGCGGTGATCTTGTCGACCACGTTTTTCATGTCCCAGGGGGCGAGGAATTGGCCCTTCTTCACGTTGATCGCCTGGCCGGTCGCCGCGGCCGCCAGCAACAGGTCCGTCTGGCGGCACAGGAAGGCCGGGATCTGCAGCACGTCGACCCGCTCGCCCACCTTCGCGCAGTGCTGCGGCTGGTGCACGTCGGTCAGCACCGGGCAGCCCACGGCCTCGCGCACCTCGGCGAGAATCTCGATGCCTTCGTCCAGGCCGATGCCGCGCTGGCCGGCGAGGCTGGTGCGGTTCGCCTTGTCGTAAGAGCTCTTGTAGATGAGGTCGATGCCGGCCGCTGCGCTCGCATCTTTCAGCGCCCGCGCCATCTCGAGGGCGTGCTGGCGGCTTTCGATCTGGCACGGCCCGGCGATCAGGGTGAAGGGCCGGTCGTTGCCGAGGGTGAGATCGCCGATCTGGACTTGGCGCGCATTAGACATGGTGAAGAATCCTCATGGAACGCACCGTTACATTTGCGGCTACATGAGCCTCGACTGCGCCACCGCCGCCTCGATGAATGAGGTAAACAGCGGGTGCGGATCGTAGGGCTTGGACTTCAGCTCGGGGTGAAACTGCACGCCGATGAACCAGGGGTGATCCTCGAACTCGACGATCTCCGGCAGCTCGCCGTCCGGCGACAGTCCGGAAAACCGCAGACCAGCCTCTTCCAGCCTTTGGCGATAGGTGATGTTGACCTCGTAGCGGTGGCGATGGCGCTCGCTGATATCGTCGGCCCGGTAGATCGCGTGGATCTTGGTCTCCGGCAGCAGATGGCAGGGATAGGCGCCGAGGCGCATGCTGCCGCCCAGTTCGCTGTCCACGTTGCGGCGCTCGACCCGGTTGCCTTGAGTCCATTCCGTCAAGAGCCCGACGATCGGATCCTCGCAGGGGCCGAACTCGGTCGAGCCAGCGCCTGGCAAATCGGCCAGAGAGCGCGCCGCCTCGATCACCGCCATTTGCATGCCGAAGCAAATGCCGAAGTAGGGGACCGTACGCTCGCGGGCGAAGCGCGCGGCGGCGATCTTGCCTTCCGCGCCGCGCTCGCCGAAGCCGCCGGGCACCAGGATGCCGTGCACGTTTTCCAGATGGTGGATCGCGCCTTTCGTCTCGAAGATCTCGGAATCCAGCCAGTTCACATTGACCCGCACGTTGTTCGCCACGCCGCCGTGGGTGAGCGCTTCGGCGAGCGATTTGTAGGAGTCGATCATGCTGGTGTACTTGCCGATGACACCGATGGTCACCTCGCCGTCGGGCTGGCGAATGCGCTCGACGACCTGGTCCCACATGGTGAGGTCGGGCGCCGGGGACTCGATCGCGAAATGGCGGCAGACCTCGGTATCCAGGCCCTGCTCGTGATAGGCCCGCGGCACGGCGTAGATGGTATCCACGTCCAGCGCCTCGATCACCGCCCGCTCCGGCACGTTGCAGAAAAGCCCGATCTTGCGCCGGGACTCGCGGCCGATGGGGTGCTCGCAGCGGCACACCAGGATGTCCGGCTGGATCCCCAGGCCCTGCAGCTCCTTCACCGAATGCTGGGTCGGCTTGGTCTTGAGCTCGCCGGCAGAGGCGATGTAGGGCACCAGGGTCAGATGGACGAAGAGGCTGCCCGGGGCGCCAACCTCGTTGCCCAACTGGCGAATGGCTTCCAGAAAAGGCAAGCTTTCGATGTCACCCACGGTGCCGCCGATCTCGCAGACCACGAAGTCTTCGTCGGCGATATCGGCGCGGATGAACTCCTTGATCGCCTCGGTCACGTGGGGAATGACCTGGACCGTGGCGCCGAGATAATCTCCGCGCCGTTCGCGGGCGATCACCTTGGAATAGATTTGGCCGGTCGTGACGTTGTCGCTCTTGCGGCCGGCCACCCCCGTGTAACGCTCGTAGTGCCCGAGGTCGAGATCCGTCTCGGCCCCGTCATCGGTGACGTAAACCTCACCGTGCTGGTAAGGGCTCATGGTGCCCGGATCAACGTTGAGGTAGGGATCGAGCTTGCGCAGGCGCACCTTGAAGCCGCGCGCCTGGAGCAGGGCTCCGAGGGCCGCGGAGGCGAGACCTTTACCGAGAGATGAGACCACGCCGCCAGTGACAAAAATATATCGCGTCATGGACCAACACTATCGACCGAAGCGGCGTCGGGAACAAGCCCCCAGATCAAACCGCGTAGCGTGAACGACACCGAAATTGAGTGCCGGCTCGGCAGCCGGCGAAATGGCCGCGGCTTACTCGACCGGTACACTGGGCCCGGCCGGCTCTTGATCTTCCAGTGGTGCTGTCGTCGGCAGATCATCGAGTATCGAGGTTGGCTTGGAACCGCCGTCCGCCAGAATCGACAGGGTCAGGCTGGTCACCATGAAGGTCGTCGCCAGGATGGCCGTCGCCCGGGTCAGCAGGTTGGCCGTCCCGCGGCCGGTGAGGAAGCCGCCCATGCCGCCGCCACCGCCGCCGCCCATGCCTAGGGCGCCGCCCTCGCTGCGCTGGAGCAGCACGGCACCGATCATAGCCAAGGCCACAAGAAGGTGAATGACCAGCAATACGTTGTTCATCGAAACCCGTTGGATGCGGTGGCAGGGTGTTGCCGGCTATGTAATGCCTCCGGCCCGCTCTGGCCAGGGGCAATCGATGGTTTAATTGCCCTTTTCGGCGGCAAAGACAAGAGCGCTTAAGCGCACGCGGTGCCGATCGCCCGAAATTCGCTTGCTTCGAGGCTGGCGCCGCCAACCAGCGCGCCGTCGACTTGATCGATGCCAAGCAGCTCCCCGGCGTTGGCCGCCTTGACCGAACCGCCATAGAGGATGCGGATGGCTCTACCCCGGGCGTCGCCGAGCCGGTCGCACAGCAGCGTGCGGATATGGCCGTGTACGTCGCCCACGTCGTCTCGCGTCGGCGTCCGCCCGCTGCCGATCGCCCAGACCGGCTCGTAGGCGACCACGAACTCGCCCTCCGCCTGCGGCAGGGACCCGGCGATCTGAGCGCCCACCACGGCCAAGGCCTCTCCGGCCTGGCGCTGGTCTTCGGTCTCGCCGATGCAGATGACGGGAACCAGGGCGGCGCCAAAAGCCGCCTCGGCCTTGGCGCGTACCAGGGAATTGCTTTCCCCGTGATCGGCGCGCCGCTCGGAGTGGCCGAGGATGACATGGCTGCAGCCGAGATCGGCCAGCATGGCCGCGCTGACATCGCCGGTGTGGGCGCCCTTCTCGGCGCTATGGCAGTCCTGGGCGCCCAGAAGGACCGGACTGCCGGCGATTTCTTCCGCTACGGGCACCAGAAGATGGAACGGAGGGCAGACCAGAAATTCACAGGCCGGCGGCTGGTCCCCCAATTGGGCGGCGAGATCGCGCGCAAGGCCGCGACCCGAAGCCAGCAAGCCGTTCATCTTCCAATTGCCCGCGATCAACTTCCGCCTCATCGTGCCCTCGCCTTTCGCTGCCGGCCCTTGCTGGCAATCGTCAAACGCCCATGATCCGGCGCGTACCTAACACGCCGGCCGGGTCAAGGCCAGAGCAGCCCGGGCACGGCACATCGAAGGACCGACGGGTGCCCCGGATGGACGCCCAGGGCGATCATGGCGATGCGGATTTGCCGGTTGCCCGGCTCGGGGCCGCTCCCTAAGATGCGCCCGCCCAAACCGGGGGCTGAAACCGTCCGCCAGAGCCGCGAAAGGGATAGTACCGCGCCATGTTGGGAAAGCTGCGCAAACAAGCCGGAAAAATCCTGATGTCCTTCATGTTCGGGATGTTGATCCTGAGTTTCGCGATCTGGGGCATCGGCGATATCTTCCGCGGCAGCAGCCGGACCACCACGGTTGCGGAGGTCGGCGGCTCCGAGATTGATGCCCAATTTTTCAGTCAGTATTTGACGCGCGATATCAATCTCTTGCAAACTCAATTTGGCGGAAGACTCGACATCGATCAGATCCGCGCTTTGGGGATCGTCGAGCGGCTCTTGCAGGATCTCATTTTCGGCACCTTGCTCGATGAGCAGGCCAGCGGCATGGGCATGGTCATCAGTGAGGATCGCTTGAAGAAGCGCATCGTCGCGGAGCCGATGTTCCAAAACGAAGCCGGCAACTTCGACCGCGCCGTGTTCGCACAGGCGCTACAGATCAGCAACATGTCCGAGGAGTTTTACGTCCTCGCGCTCAAGCGCGACCTCATGCGGGAACAACTCGGCACCACGGCCAATGGCGCCGTGCGAGTTTCGCGCCGTTTCGTCGAGGATTTCTTCAGCTATCGGGACGAACGGCGCGTCGCCGAGATCATCACCGTGCCGCACGGCGACGGCGAAGCCGTGCCAGAGCCCGACGACGCGGCGCTGCAGGCCGTCCTGACGTCCCGTGCCGAACGGTTTCAAACGCTCGAGCTCCGCAGCCTCGCCCTGATCGAAATGCGCGCCGAGGACCTGGTGGACGAGGTCCGGGTCAGCGAGGAGGAACTGCAGGACGAGTTCGACGCCCGCCGGGCCGAGTTTGCCAAGCCGGAGCGTCGCAGCCTCGAGCAGGTCCTGTTCGATTCAGAGGCCGAGGCCGCGGCTTTCAAGACGGCGCTGGACGAAGGCCAGGAGTTCGCGGCGGCCGCCGAAGCCCTCGAGCTTTCGCCCGTGGTGCTGGCGGAGGTGAGCCAAGCGGAGCTGGCGGGGCAGATGGCTGATTTGGCGCAAGCGGCTTTCGCGCTCCAGGCCGGTGAAGCGACGGAGCCGGTCGCAAGCCCCTTCGGCTGGCACGTGGTGCGGGCGACGGAAATCCTGCCGCCCTACGAACCCGTCTTCGAAGATCAGCGCGAGGCCTTGCAGGCCGAGATCGCCGAGCGCTATGCGGTTGACAGCCTGATCTCGCTGGCCAACCAATTGGACGACGAACTGGGCGCCGGCGCTGAGCTGGAAGAGGCGGCGGACAGTCTCGGCCTGGCGGTGACGAACCTGCGGGACCTCGACCGCACAGGCGCCACCGGCACCACCACAGCCGCGGGCGAACGGCCCGACTTGCCCCAATCCGATGACTTCCTGCGCGACGTGTTCGCGGCGGAGATCGGTGAAACCAGCCTGCTGAGCGAGACCCCGGACGGCGACTACTTCGTTTTCCGGGTCGATCAGGCGACGCCGCCGGCCGTGCGCTCTTTGGACGAGGTGCGCACCGAGGTTCTGGACATATGGCGCCAGGAGGAGGCGCGGCAGCACGCCCTGATCCAGGCCGAGGCCCTGGCCGATCAGCTGCGCTTGGGAATCGCCATGGCCGAAATCGCGAGCGCCGAGGGATTGAGCCTCGGCCGAACCGAGCCGATCGATCGATTTGGCTCGAACCCGGACGCCGCGGCTTCCCCCGACCTGACCGCCAAGCTTTTCGGCTTGGGCGAGGACGAGGTCGCGGTCGCGGAGGTTCCCGACGGCTGGGTCGTCTTGAAGCTGGCCGAGGTCCAGCCGGGCGACCCGGGCGCCAACATCCAAGCGGTCGACATCCTTGCAGACGGCCTGGCGGAGAGTCTCAAGAAAGATGTCTTGGCCGCATTTACGCGGGAGCTCGACCGCGACCTCGGTGTCAGCATCAACCAAGGCGCCATCGACGCCATCCTTGCGGCCTATTGAGCCATGGGTCTCGAGCCCGCCTTCGACGAATTTGCGGCTCGCTACAACTCCGGCAAACCGCAAGTCCTCAGCACGTCCCTCGTCGCGGATCTGGAAACCCCGGTCTCGGCCTATCTGAAGCTGGCCGAGGGGCGGCCTTATAGCGCCCTGTTCGAATCGGTCGAAGGCGGCACCACGATCGGACGCTATTCCTTCATCACCCTCAAGCCGGATCTGGTTTGGCGCTGCTTCGGCGACCGCGCCGAGATCAATCGTCGGGCGCGGGCCGACGCCGACCGTTTCGAGCCGCTCGAGGGCGAGGCCCTGGAGAGCCTGCGGGCGCTCGTCCAAGAGTCCCAGATCGACCTGCCGGGCAATCTGCCGCCGATGGCGTCCTGCCTGATCGGCTACATGGGCTACGACATGGTGCGCCTGATGGAGCGGCTGCCGAGCGACAACCCGGACGTGCTGGGCTTGCCCGACGCCGTCTTTTTTCGCCCGACCCTCGTTGCCGTGTTCGACCGTGTCGAAGACCTGGTGACCATCGTGACTCCGGTCTGGCCGAGCCAGGGCGTCAGCGCCGAAGCGGCCTATCAGCAGGCGTCCGAAAGGCTCGCGGATGCGGTTGCCGATTTCGAGCGCTCCCTGCCCTATCGCCGCGAACCCGTTCAAAGCCGCGGCGATTTGCCGGAGCCGCAGTCAAACATGACCCGCGAGCAGTTCCACGCGATGGTGGAACGTGGCAAGGAGTACATCTTCGCTGGCGACGTCTTCCAGGTCGTCCTCTCCCAGCGCTTCACGGTGCCCTTCGGACTGCCGCCGCTGGCGCTTTACCGGGCGCTGCGGCGCCTCAATCCCTCGCCCTTCCTGTTCCATCTCGATTTCGGGGACTTCGCGGTGGTCGGCTCCAGCCCGGAGATCCTGGTCCGCCTGCGCGACGATCAGGTGACCATCCGGCCCATTGCCGGCACGCGGCCCCGCGGCGCCACGGCCGAAGAGGACGCAGCCCTTGCCGAGGACCTGCTCAGCGACCCCAAGGAGCTGGCCGAGCACCTCATGCTGCTCGACCTGGGGCGCAACGACGTCGGGCGGGTCGCGGAGGTGGGCACGGTCGCGGTGACGGAGCGGAACGTGATCGAGCACTACAGCCACGTCATGCACATCGTCTCCAACGTGGTCGGCAAGATCAACCCACGCTTCGACGCCATGCAGTCGCTGATCGCCGGCTTTCCCGCCGGCACCGTCTCGGGCGCGCCCAAGGTCCGCGCGATGGAGATCATCGAGGAACTGGAGCCGGAACGGCGCGGCATCTATGCCGGTGCGGTCGGCTATTTCGGCGCCAACGGGTCGATGGACACCGCCATCGCTTTGAGGACCGCCGTCGTCACCAACGGCACCATGTACGTGCAGGCCGGCGGCGGGATCGTCGCCGACAGCGATCCCGAAGGCGAGTTCCAGGAGAGCTGCAACAAGGCCCGGGCGCTCCTCCGGGCGGCCGAGGAGGCCTTGCGGTTCGCGCAAAAGAGTTGACCCTGGCAGTCAGGCGGGATTGCAAACGCGCACCCGCCAAAACCTCATCCTTGATTGTTGATCGGCCCTAACCCCGTGTCCCTACTTGAGCGCATCCGTGAGTGTAACGCCCACGACCTGAGCGACTTTCTGCCCTTCGACGTCGCCGGCCAGCAGGTCGGCTGGGTGAAGCGCGACTTCGTGGCGCACCTGAGGGCGTTCACGGAGGTGTTTTCCATGTCCGACGGGCGCATCTCGTTGGCGCCGTCGTTGGCGGATTTCGAAACCCGCAGCGCGGCGCTCGGGCAGGTCGCCCGGCGATTGGCGCAAGACGGGGTCGTCACCGGATGGCGCGACGAGCTCTACCCGGCGTGCGCCGCCTTTGACGCGCCCGCGCTGTTCGCCATCGAGCGGGCCGCGTCTGCGCGGTTCGGGCTTCGCTCCTTCGGCGTGCATCTGATGGGCTACGTCGGTTCGGGCGAGGATATGGACCTTTGGGTGGCGCGGCGCAGCGCCGACAAGGCAACCGGCCCGGGCATGAAGGACGCCTTTGTCGGCGGCGGCATCGCCCACGGCGCCGGTCCCCGGCAGGTCATGATCAAGGAAGCCTGGGAAGAGGCCGGCGTGCCGGGCGCCCTCGCCGAGCGGGCCAAGGCCGTCGGCGAAGTGCGCTTCGCCTACCAGAGCGACCAGGGCATCGACTTTGGACTGGACTACCAGTACGAGCTCGAACTGCCGGCCGATTTCGAGCCGGTCAATCAGGACGGCGAGGTGGCGGCCTTCTATCGCTGGCCGGCACGCGACGTCCTCGCCCAGATCGAGACCGGCAGCGACTACTTCTACGACGCCAACCTGGCTTTCATCGCCTTCTTCCTGCGTCATGGCTTGGTAACGCCGGCCGATCCCGACTATGAGGCCATTGCCGCCGGACTGATGGGGGCAGCCGTATAGTCTAGCCTGGCGAGTTGCTCGCGCTGGGCGTCAGGGCCAACCCCTTCGGCATGCGCATCAAAGCGCTGACCGGCACCAGCGTGAAGCCGCGTTTCTCCACCTCGGGCAACCAAACGGCCAGTTCCTCGAGAGTCGCGTTGTGCGGATGGCCGATGCCGATGGCCGCGCCGCGGCGCAAGGCGACCCGTTCGAGCTGTTGGAGTTGGCGGCGGATGGCGCCGCGGTCCTGATGATCGTTGTCGATGAAGACGTCGCGTACCGCGAAAGGCACGCCCAGACGGTCGGCGAGCGGAGCGCCGACGGCGCCCGGGATCGTTAGCGAGTCCAAATAGAGCAGGCCGCGCGCCTTGAGTTCCACC
>JAUVQB010000266.1 GCA_030598385.1 Alphaproteobacteria bacterium
CTCGACATCGCGGGGGTGACCTGGTCGAGCAAGGCAAAACCCACGGTGCCCAAGGGCGGCACCGGGTTCGGTGTTCGCCTGTTGGACCGCCTGGTGAAGGATCATTACGAGTCCTAACGCGCCATGACCGACGTGCGGTTCTATCATTTGACACGGTCCCGGATGGAGGCGGTCCTGCCGGTCATGCTCGAGAAGACCCTCGAGCGCGGCCAGCGGGCGGTGGTGATGGCCGGCTCGGACGAACGGGTCGAGGCGATCAACGGTCATCTCTGGACCTGGAACGACCGCGGCTTTCTCCCGCACGGCTCGGAAAAGGACGGCTTCGCCGAGGGCCAGCCGGTCTGGTTGACCACCCGTGACGAGAACCCGAACTCGGCCCAAGTCCTTTTCCTAACCGACGGCGCCACCACCGAGCGTGTCGGCGAGTTCGAAATCTGCGCCGTCCTGTTCGACGGATCCGATGACGCCGCCGTCGCCTCCGCGCGCGGCCTGTGGCGCGCCTACAAGGACGCAGGCCACGAGGTCACCTATTGGCAGCAAGGCGAGAGCGGCGGCTGGGACCAGCAGACCTGACCGCAGCCGGGCGTCAACAAGCCTTCTACAAGGTCCCGTCGCATGTGTTACAATCGTGACATGGGTTTGGGGGGATATCCCATGCAACAACCGCAAGAACGGCTCATGTTGGGTCGGTGGCCGGGCCCGTGGTCGCTGTGGCGCCGCCGGGCCCTGGCGGGCATGGCCATGGCGGTCGGGTTTTTCACGGTGATGATGCTTGGAACGCCGGCGGCGCTGGCCCAAGCGGGCGGACTCTCCATCGAGCTCAACAAGGCCGAGGACGTCGACGGCGGCTGCGTGGCCTCTTTCGTGTTCCAGAACAACCTCGGCGCGACGCTCGACCGCTTCAATCTCGACCTGTTCCTGTTCGACCCGCAGGGCGTGATCGTCCGGCGCGTGACCATCGATATGGCGCCCCTGCTCGACGGGAAAACGCGGGTCGCTCAGTTTCACCTTCACAGCGGCGGCTGCGCCGAGGTGAGCCGGATCCTGGTCAACGACATTCCCCAATGCCGGGCCGAGACCGGCGAACCCGCCAATTGCCTTACCGGGCTGGCGGTTTCCAGCCGCAGCGCCATCGCGCTGACGAAATAGGGCACTCAGGGCCCCTCAAGGGCTTGCTGGGCGCTCAGCCAGCGGGTCTCCGCTTCCGACAGGGTCCGGCGCAGCGTGCCGTAACGCATCTGCAGATCTTCCAGGCGCTGTACATCGCCGTCGTAAGCCGCCGGATCGGCGAGCTGCGCTTCCAGTTCGCGGCATGCCTTGGTGAGTTCCTCGACCCGGGTCTCCGCATCGCGCGCGGCGCGCCTGAGGGACGCTTGGGCATCGCGTGCCGCCGCCGCCGCCCGCCGCCGATCCTTGGGTTTGAGGCCGTTCCGCGCGGTCTCTTGCGCCCCGTCGTGCCCACTGCCGGGGCGGCGGCGGGCCGCCGCGCGCTCCTCCCGGCGCTGTTCGAGCAGTAGCCGGCGGTAGTCGTCGAGGTCGCCGTCGAACGGTGTAATCGTGCCCTCGGCGACCAGCCACAAGCGGTCGGCGATAAGCTCGATCAGATGGGAATCGTGGCTCACCAGGACCACTGCGCCCGGGAAGTCGTTGATCGCCTGGACCAGGGCCTGGCGGGTGTCGACGTCCAGGTGGTTGGTTGGCTCGTCCATCAACAGCAGGTGCGGGCTGGTGCAACTGTTGAGCGCGAACACCAAGCGCGCCTTTTCGCCGCCGGACAGCCGCCCAACCTCAATCAGCGCCCGGTCGCCGGTCAGCCCGAAGCTGCCGAGGTGCGCCCGCTGTTGGGATTCCCGAGCCTTGGGCAACAGGCCCGCAACCAGGTTCAACGCGGTGGTGCAGGGGTCGAGCTGTTCGGCCTGATCTTGGGCGAAATAGCCGACCCGCAGCTTGCTTGAACGCACGATCCCTCCGCCCTGCGGCGCCAGCGCGCCCGACAGGAGGCGCAAAAAGGTGGTCTTGCCGTTTCCGTTCGCCCCGAGCAGCGCCACCCGTTCGTCCGGGTCGAGGCGCAGATCGAGCCCGCTGAGGACCGGCGATGCGCTCTGATATCCCGCCGACACGCCCTCCAGGGTCATGAGGGGCGGGGCGAGGACCCCGGGTTCGGGAAAGGCGAGATCGACGGTGCGTTGCTCGATCACCGTTGCGATCGGCTCCATGCGGGCCAGCGCCTTGAGGCGCGACTGGGCCTGGCGCGCCTTGCTCGCCTTGTAGCGGAACCGGTCTACGAAGGCCTGAATGTGGCGGCGCTGAGCCATTTGGCGCTTCTGCAGAGCCGCATGGCGCTCCAGGCGTTCGCGCCGGGTGCGCTCGAAGCGATCGTAGTTGCCGCTATAGGAGACAAGCTTGAGGTCCTCCAGGTGCACGATCCGCTTGGCGACCCGGTTCAAGAGATTGCGGTCGTGGGAGACCAGCAGCAAGGTGCCGGGATAGGACCTGAGGAAGCCCTCGAGCCAAAGCGTCGCCTCCAGGTCGAGATGGTTGGTCGGCTCGTCCAGCAGCAGCAGGTCCGGCTGGGAAAACAAGAGCGCGGCCAGGGCGACCCGCATGCGCCAGCCGCCCGAAAGCTCGCGGCAGCTCCCTTGCTGCGCCGCCTCGTCGAAACCGAGGCCGGCCAGGACCCGCGCCGCCCGGGCCGGCGCGCTGGCGGCGCCAATGTCGGCCCGGCGTTCGTGGACCTCGGCGATCCGCGCGGGGTCGCGGGCCGTTTCGGCCTCCTCGAGCAAGGCCGTGCGCTCCGGGTCTGCGGCGAGAACCGTGTCGAGCAGGCTCTCGGGGCCGGAAGGCGCGTCCTGGGCGACCAGGCCGAGGCGCACGCCGCGCTGCAGGGAGAGGCTGCCCTCGTCGGGCTGCAGGCTGCCCGAGATCAGATTGAGCAGGCTGGTCTTACCGCTGCCGTTGGGCCCGACCAGCCCGGTGCGCTCGCCCTTGTTGACGGCGAGCGTGGCGCGCTCGAAGAGGGCGCGGCCGGCCACCCGGTAGGTCATCTCGTTTACATGCAGCATGGCGGGCCGGGTGATAGCACGCTCCGGCCGCGGATTACAGTGAGCGGAAGCCTGCATGCCGATCTCCGTGGGCGGACGCCCGCAAGCCGATGGACGCTTGCAGCCAAAGCGGCTATAAGGCCGCGGCATTGAAGGGGCGTCACAAAGGGGGCAGCAGATATGGCCGTCGAACAAACCTTGTCGATCATCAAACCGGATGCGACCCGCCGCAAC
>JAUVQB010000125.1 GCA_030598385.1 Alphaproteobacteria bacterium
AGGCAAGCGCCGCCAAGAAGCGCAAGACAAAGAAAGCCAAGAAAGAGGCCTGACAAGGATTACTCGCCTTAATCCCGGCATGGGATAGAGACCCGACGGCCCGGCCTCAATGGCCGGGCCGTCGGCGTTTCGGGGGGCCTCCAGAGTGTTTTTCGTTCTCACGGAACTGGCCGCGCCCTCACCCGGCCACCGCTCGTTTACGATGTCGTGGACGCGTGAAGCGCGAGTGTTGGGCACTGGGTGCGGGGCCGGGCCGGTGCGATTCCACGTGAGTGGATACTGCCCTGGTGGCCCGCCGGTTTGTCCGGTTCGACGCTCCAAATCGCCGCCGCGGCAAGGCGCTTGTCCTGGGCCGGATGAGGTCCCCATACAGGCCCCAATCGCCTCTCCGCCGCAACTCGAAAAAAACGTTTGATCTGAACGACTTAATCTTGACGCCAGGAAACGCCTCTGGCACCCTGTTGCGACCTGTCCAGAGAGGGACGGCGGTTAGGCCAAGATTCAATCTGTGCCGCTGGCTGTAGGGGAGGCTCTTCGGTATTGCTCCAACAGCCCGGAATTGTGGGAGGTCTTGGATGGCTGGCGCGCTGTCCTCCGCGAACTCCTCGGCACGTGATCAGGGACGGTTGTTGACATGACGAAATCCGAGTTAATTCAACGCATTGCGGAACTCAATCCGCATCTTTACCAGCGTGACGTGGAGCGCATTGTCAGCACGATCTTCGACGAGATCGCGGATGCGCTGGCCCGCGGCGACAGGGTGGAACTCAGAGGATTTGGGGCATTCTCCGTCAAGGCGCGGGGCGCGCGCATCGGCCGCAATCCGCGAACCGGCGCGGCGGTCCAGGTCTCCGAGAAGTCGATTCCCTTCTTCAAAACGGGCAAGCAGCTGCGCGAGCGCCTTAACGAGGCCTAGGGGAGAACGCCGCCGGGCGCCGCTCCGGACAGGGAGTGCCGAACCTGGGCCGGCAGACAGAAACAGACTATCGGTGAGAGCCGTGAAACACATATCCTGGATCGTGACCCTGCCGCTCATGCTGGCGCTGGTCATCTTTTCCCTCGCCAACCGCGGCGACGTCAGCCTCGACCTCTGGCCGTTCAACAAGGAGAGCATCCCGCCGATGCCGCTCTTCTTGCCTTTGCTGGGCGCATTGTTCATTGGCCTGCTGATCGGCGGCTCGGTCGCGCGGCTGTCCGGCGCCCGGATCCGGCGGCGCGCGCGCGAGCTGCGCTTCGACAAGGCCCACCTGGAACGCGAGGTGATCCGGCTCAAGCGCGACGTGGAACGCGCCAAAGACACTGCATCGGAGTCCTCGCTCGCTGCCCTGCCGCCGTCGGCCAGCAACGGGTCGGGCCGTGGCCGGTCTTTGCCGGCCGCCACTGCGGGACGCTAACCGTAACCGACCTGAATGCGAATTCTTTCCGCGGCGGACGTCGAAGGGGCCCTCGATTGGGACGGCTTGGTCGAGCGCTTGCGCCGCGCGTTCCGCCGTGGCGCCGAGGTGCCGGTGCGCCACCACCATGAGATCGCCAACCCCGGCGGCCCGGAAGGCACGCTGCTGCTGATGCCGGCCTGGCAGACCGGTCAGCATATCGGCATCAAGGTCGCGACCATCTTCCCGGACAATGACGCCCGCGGCCTGCCCTCGGTCATGGGGGCCTATCTGCTGCTCGACGCCAAGTCCGGCGCGCCGATCGCCTTGATCGATGGGCCGATGCTGACCGTGAAACGCACCGCCGCGGCCTCGGCGCTGGCCTCCAGCTACCTCTCGCGGCCCGACTGCGAGCGTTTCCTGATGATCGGCACCGGTTCGCTGGCGCCTTACCTCATCATGGCCCATGCCTCGGTCCGGCCGATCTGCAACGTGCTGATCTGGGGGCGCTCGCCGGACAAGGCGGCGCGGCTCGCCAAGCGCCTCGACCGGCCGGACTTCCGGGTGGCGGCGACCGACGACCTGGAGGCCGCCGCCCGCGGCGCCCACGTGATCTCCTGCGCCACCCTCAGCAAGGACCCGCTGGTCCGCGGCGACTGGCTGCAGCCCGGCCAGCACCTCGATCTGGTCGGCGCCTTTCGCCCGGACATGCGCGAGAGCGACGATACGGCGATCCGCCGCGCGCGGGTCTTCGTCGACACCCGCGACGGCGCCCTCGCGGAGGCCGGCGACATCGTCCAGCCGATCGAAAGCGGCGTGCTCGACCCGGACGACGTGGCCGGCGACCTCTTCGACCTCACCCGGGGCGAGCGGGCCGGCCGGCGCTTCTACGACCAGATTACCCTCTTCAAGTCGGTCGGCACCGCGCTCGAGGACCTGGCAGCCGCCGAGCTGGCGGCGGAGCGTGCGTGAGGGCGGCCGGCGTGCCGCCGCAGGCTTGGCGGCCCCCTGAATGCGGGTTTGAAAGCGGCCGAGATCTGTTACAAGGAAGCTTATGAGCCAAGCCGCCGATCTCGATCCCAAAGACCGAATCTTCGTCGCCCTCGATACCCAGGATCTAAGCCGTGCGGCGGCCTTGGCGCGGGGCTTGGCCGGCCTGGTCGGCGGGGTCAAGATCGGCAAGGAGTTCTTCACCGCCCACGGGCCGGACGGTGTACGGGCGGTCGCCGGCGGCGTGCCGCTCTTCCTCGACCTCAAGTTCCACGACATTCCGAACACCGTGGCCGGCGCCCTCAGATCGGCGATTCACCTGCGCCCGGCCTTCGTCAACGTGCACGCAGCGGGCGGGCGGGCCATGCTGGAAGCCGCCGTCCAGGCGGTCGCCGAGGGCGCGGAGGACGCGGATGTTCCCAGGCCGCAACTGCTCGGCGTCACGGTGCTCACCAGCCTGGGCGAGGAGGATCTGGGCGACGTCGGCCAGGCCGGCCCGCTGACCGATCAGGTGTTGCGGCTGGCAGGTCTGGCCCAGTCCTGCGGCCTCGACGGCGTGGTCTGCAGCCCGCGCGAGATCGCGGCGCTGAGGGCGGCCTGCGGGCCCGACTTCCTGCTCATGGTGCCTGGGATGCGTCCGGGCTGGGCCGCCAGCGGCGATCAGAAGCGAGTCATGACGCCGGGCGAGGCGCTTGCCGCCGGCGCCGACTATCTCGTCATCGGACGGCCGGTGACCGGCGCCCAGGACGCGGCGGCCGCGGCCAGGCGAATCGTTGAAGAGATCGAGGGCTAAGTAAGATTGTCCCCCAGAATTGGGGCCGGCGTCAGTCGGGCCGCTCGGTGGTCGGGTCGATCATCTTGCCGATTTCATGGATGCGGGTCGCCGGAAAGCCGCTGATCTCGGCGTGGCGGCGGATCACCTCTTCGTCCTTGGCCAGGTAAATGCAGAAGGTGCGGTCGCCGGCGACGTAGGAATGTTGCCATTGAATGTCCGGCGCAAGTTCGGCCAGAACTTCGTTCGACTTGGCGGCGGCCGCGCGCAACTGCTCGCGCTCGAAGGTGCCGACGTCGGGAATCTCCCGTTCGATGACGTATCTGCGCATGGCTCCGTCCTCCCTCTTTGGAGAAGCGAGCCAAGCGCGATTGCGCGCGAACGTCAAGTGACCCGTACGCCAGGGAGTGTCTCGGTTTCAAATTCTGCCAGACCGATGCCCCGCAAGGCTCAACAAACCCCAAGCCCGGCAGTCTCATGTAGTCACGCTCATGTTTTCACACGGCCTGGACCCAGAGCCGACGAAACCCAGTGCCCTTTCATTGGCGATTGGGCTTGGTCTCTTTACCTTCTGTTGGTTCGGCCGTTATCGGGGCGGCACTGCCTCCTACTCCGCTGCAACAGGTACAGCCTCCGGCGTCGGTAGCCGTCTTGGTAGGGCTGCGACAATGGCAATGATCACAGCGGCCGCACCGGCAAGGATACGAAACAGCGTATCGAACCCCCAGTTCTGGTAGACGAAGGCGATCAACGGAAGGGACGCCGCCAGCACAGTGAAACTGACGACATAACGGACGCCATAGATACGGGCCTTGTACGCGCCTCGTGCCGTCTTGCCGATCATATAGTCGTTGATGGGAATCTGACCAAACGCCCCGAGCATGAAACCCAATGCGGCCAGGAGCGCGAAACCGTCGGTCAGGCCCGGCATTGCTGAGAAGAACACCAATTGTATTGTCGCCACGACCATGAAGACCGGTCGCGGGCCAAAGCGATCGAGCAGGCGGCCGACGATAAGCTGGGCGATTGACGCGACTGCGAAGACGGTGAATGCCAGTGAACCAATGACCGTCGCAACGTCTCCCTGTCCCGAAGCATCGATACCGTCGATCCAGGCTGAGATTTCCATCGCCAGACCTTGTAGGCGTTCCTCAAAGATCTTGGGTAAAGCGAATGTGGTGGCCTGGAAGATTATCGACGAGACGGCAGTCGTCATGAACACGATTGCCGAGACGCGGATCACAAGGGCGCGGTACGAGGGCGACGCTCTCACCTCCGGTTCGTCGGCTACCGCCATTCTTGCGCTGTGCTCTCTAAGGATGCTGCTCCAGCGCAGGCCAATAAAGGTGAAGCCCATTGCGATGGAGAAGAGACCGGGGAGAATGAACGCCATGCGCCAGCCGCCGTGGTCGATCAAGACCCCCGTTATCAATGCTGCCCCCGCAACCCCCAGATTGCCCCATACCCCATTTGTAGCGATCCGCATGCCCGTGTCGCGCCATTTCGAGGTGACGATGGCGAGCCCGACCGGATGATAGATCGCCGCAAACATACCGATCACGAACAAGCCGACGCCGATCTGAAGGGGTGTCTGGGCGAAACCGGTGGCGATGGCAGCCAGGCCGATGCCGATGAAGAACACGCACATCATTCCGTCACGGCTCCATTTGTCGGCGAGCCAGCCGGCCGGCAACGAGAACGCCCCGAAGGCGAAGAACCCGGGGGTCGCGTAAACCAACATTTCCGCGTAGCCGATGTCCCATTCCCGATACAGAACCAGGGCGGCAACCGTCGCGAAGATCAGCGTGAACAGATGGTCTAGAAAATGACCGATGTTCAGCAGCAGAAAATACAGGCGATCTCGGTTCATGGGCCTATGTCCCTGCGATGGTCACACGCCTTGCCGACAGTCCGATCAAGGCTCGCGCGATCATCGGCTTGGTGAATTTACGCTTGGCGCATCGACGATGTCATGCCAATTTTCGTCGAGAATATGCCACATTGAATTTTCACTATTCTAGGCGGAGACCATGGCCGTGGACGCCACCCGCAGCACAGATCCCGAGGACTATCAGAACCTTCCCCAGGCAGTCGGCGCCATGTCAAAGGTCTTTGCCGACGGGTATGTCATTCCCCTGCACCAGCACCAACGCGATCAGCTACTCTATGCGATCAGCGGGATCATGCGTCTGCGCACAGAACGCGA
>JAUVQB010000392.1 GCA_030598385.1 Alphaproteobacteria bacterium
ACCGCGTGGCGGGCCATCAGCATGACGGCGCGCAGGTCGATGTCGAGCACCCGGTCCCAAACCTCCAGGTCCATCTCGACCAGCGACTTGTCGTGCCCGAACCAGAGGATGGCGGCGGCATTGACCAGGTAGTCGAGCCGGCCGTTCGCCTCCTGGGTCTTGACGAAGACCTCGGCGACGAAGGCCTCGTCGGTGATGTCGCCCTGCAGGTAAAGCGCCCGGCCCGGCCCACCGGCGGGCCCTTCGTCGAGCCCCTCGCCGAATCCGGGGGGCGGTCCTTGAGGTCGACGCCAGTGACATTGGCGCCGTCCGACAAGAGGTCGCGCGCGACATTGAGACCCATGCCGCCGCCGGCCCCGGTGACGATGGCGCTTCTCCCCGCGAAGCTCATGGCAGCCCCCAGTTCGTTCTGCGTCTTGTTTGTGGTCTGGGGCCATTTAGGCGGCTGGGCGTTCGGCTGGCAAGCGCTACAATCGGGGTCATGAACGACGGTCGGTTCATGTTCGGCAAATGGTGCAGGACGAGCGCGCTTGCGGCCCTGGCTCTGCTCTGGCTGTCCAGCGCGGCACAGGGGCAAGAAGCCTCGGGGCAGGAGTCCTTGCCGCGCCTTGCCGAGGTCGGGCCTTGGCCGGCGGTTTCGCGCCTCATTGGCTACGGCGGCCGGCTATGGTTCGCGAACAGCGTGAAGGGCCGCAACAACAACTCGGCCGATATCTACAGTTTCGATCCGTCGGGCGGCGACCTGCGCTACGAGCGCCATCTCTTCAGCCAGGACGCCGGCAGGCCGCTGGTCGCCGACGGCTTGCTCTACTGGCCCTTCGAGGACGGGCGGGTGAGCCTTGGGTGGGGCGACTTCATGGTGACCGACGGCGAGCGCTGGCGCCTCGGTACTGTCCCATCGGCCGAGATCTTTCACGTCCATGCCATGGCCAAGGTGGGCGGCCGGCTGGTGGCGGCGACCTCGGCCTGGCGGGCCGGCCTGCAGGTCTCGAGGGACGGGGGGCGGTCCTGGAACCCGCACTACGATCATCCCATGCCGGAGCGGCGGGTGAGCCGCATCACCGAGCTGATCGAAGTGAACGGCCGGACGCTCGGCTATCTCAGCTCACGCGACCGCCGGCGGGTGATCGTGCTCTACGGTGCGAGCGTCGAAGAGCTGGCCGGTTGGCCGGCGGACGCGCCGTTGCGCGGCTGGGCGCGCCTCGGCGGTCGGGTCTACGGCCTGGTCGAGGCCGAGGGCGGCACGGCCGTGTGGCGCAGCGACGGCACGACGGTCGAGCAAGTTGCCCCGGCCCGCAGCGGCTGGCGGCCCCGCGCCTTGGCGGCCGGTGCGGATGCGCTCTGGGCGGTTACCTCCGAGGGCGCCGGCGGGCTTGTCTGGCGCAGCGACGACGGCCGGACCTGGGAGCGCTTCCGGGCGATCCAAGGTGGGCGGCCGAGCGACATCGCGGTCCATAACGGCTGGCTGTATGTCGGCGGATCCGGCGATGGCGGACACGGGGCCTTGTGGGGCGAGCGGCTCGGTCCAACACAAGCGGTCGCCTCGGCGTCGACGGCACAGTTGAACGATGTGCCGGCGCAGGCTGACGGGACCGACCTGCGCGCCTTTGCCGATCGACTGGACCGCGCCTTGGCCGATCCGGAGAGTTACCGGGACTACGGCGAGGGCCTGCGCGATCTCGTGTTCGACTTCGCACGACAGAAACCCGCGCCGGAGACCTGGGCGTCACTCCTCGCTCGCGCCACCGACCGCCAATGGCCGGCGGTGTCGCAGACGCATTTCAGCGACGGCTCGGCGATCGGCGCCGAAACCCTGGGCCGCTGGATCCTGTTGTGGGGTATGACGGTGGCCGGGACGGGGGCCGTACCGGCCGACTGGTTGAGCGAGGCCTGGACCACACCGGCCAACCGGGCGGAAAAGTACTACGCCCCGGCGCCGGCGGCGATCTGGGCGGCGGGCGAGATCGGCCAGGACGACGCGGTGACGATCGGCACACTGATCGCGCGGCTCGACCGGCAGGACGACCCCCTCTGGCTCACCGGCGACGTGGTGGGCGCGCTCACGGCGCTGACCGGAGAGCGCTTCGCCTACGACCGAGAGGCCTGGCGGGCGTGGTGGCGGCAGGCCCGCGCCAACTGGCCGCGCTAAACCATCGCGATCAGGTCGATCTCGATCAGCATGTCTTCATAGGCAAGATAGGGCACCGGCACGCCGGTCGAGGCCGGGCCCGGGTCCTGCTGAAAATAGGAGAAGCGCACCTCGGCATTGTG
>JAUVQB010000039.1 GCA_030598385.1 Alphaproteobacteria bacterium
ATTCGAACGCGATCGGCAGATATAGCGGATCGTGGTGGTGTTCGATAATCACGCTGAAAATATTGAAGATCGTTCCCACGGGCTGGCCTTCGCCGGACAGGATCGCGAACAGCGCTTCGCGCTGCTCTTCGGTCGAATGCTCGTCCAGGATGGGGTGCATGTGGCCGCCGCCGTGGTGAATGGCGCGCGGGAAGAAGAAGGTCGCGATCACAGCCAGGCCGTCGAGCCGTACGTCGCCGTAGTAGCCCTCGTCGATCTTCATGCCGACGACGCCGTCGCAGTGACCCTGGGTCGGTGGCGCCATGGCCTCGCAGGGGCAGCCGTAGTCACAGCTACAATATTCCAGCCATTTGCCTTGCAGGAACCATTTCGTGTCGGCCATCGGAGCGCCCCCATTTTGTTTGATTTCGGCCCACCGTCGGAGCCATGACTTCGACGCTAACGCATTTCAGGCGGCGGCGCGAACGGCCGTTGCGTTTCCTGGCCGGACGGGTCCGATTTCTGGACGATTGGAGACTGGGCCGGCCGCTATGGCAATTGGCCGAGTTCTCTGCCTTTGCGGCTCAGCGGCATGACCGTCTTTTGGCCGTTCAGCGCCAGGCGATAGACCACCTGGCCTTCCAGCACGCGCTGGACGTAGTTGCGGGTCTCGGAGAAGGGAATGCGTTCGATCCAATCGACCGGATCGACGTCGGGCCGGCGCGGGTCGCCGAAGGCCTTGATCCAGCGTTTGACGCGATGCGGGCCGGCGTTGTAGGCGGCCAGCGCCAAGGCGGTTGAGCCTTCGAAGTCCTCGAGCAGCTGGCCCAGATAGGCGCGACCCAGTTGCATGTTGTAGCCCGAATCTTCGGTCAGCCGTGCCCGCTGATAGGGCAGGTTGATATTCTTGGCAACGAGATGGGCGGTCGCCGGCATGAGTTGCATCAGGCCGCGGGCGCCGGCGCGGCTGATGACCCGGCCGTCGAAGGCGCTTTCCTGGCGGATCACCGCGAGCACCAGCGCGGGCTCGGGCGTTCTGGTGCCGTTCAGTTGACGCGTGATCTCCGGCGGCACGGGAAACAGGTGAGCGGCGGCCTGAATGCCCTGGCGGCTGGCCTGCTTAGCGGTGAACAGCGCTTGGTCGGGGCGGCCGATCGCGTTGGCGAGCTCGGCGTGAAGCTGATGGGCGCCTGCCGTGACCGTCTGCCGGCGCAGGTGGGTCATGAAGGCCTTCACATACCGGCGTTCGTCAAAGGCCGCCAGGAGGCGCACCAGGCGAACCAGTTCCCGTGCCTCGAAGGCGTTTCGTTCGGCGTCGGTGATCACAAGGCTCGCCCTTAGGTCGAGATCGATCGTGCGGCCGAGCCGTCCGATCGCTTGCTGGCCGTAAAAGGCGGTCGCGTAGGTGGCGGCGCGCGCGTACCAGTCGCCGGCGGCCTCGGAATCCCCCAGATCCTCGGCGGCCTCGGCGGCCCAATAAGCGCTGCGTGCCCGAGAGATCGGCGTCGAAACGCCATCGTTCAGCCGGACGAAGTGCCGATAGGCCTGTGCCGGCGCCTGTTCGAACCTGAGCGCAAGCCAGCCCGAGAACCATTCGGCCTCGGCGAAGTCGACGCCGGACTTGAGGCCGTGCGCGCGGGCGAGACGATAGGCGAGGGCGGTCTTTCCTTGGTCGAGCGCGCGGCGCGCCGCCCAATGGCGCAGGGACCACCAGCGCTCCGGCCGGCGCAGCACCCCGGCAGCCCGGTCGAGCAGCTCGACGACTCCGTCATGGCGGCCCCGGCGCTGGCGCCAGCGCGCCCGGTCGTAGAGCAGGCCCGGTTCGTTCTGCAGCGATGGCGGCACTTGGGCGATGGCGGCATCGACGCCGGGGCGGTTGAGCATGAGGCGCCGCCGCGCGTTGGCCAGGCTCGCATAGCCCTCACCGAGTCGCTTGGCTTGCCGGCCGGCGGCCGAGAACTCCCGCCGGTCCAGCAGGCGGTTGAACCGGGCGATCTCGTCGCTGGCCTGCAGGCCGCCGCCATAGAGCGCCAGGAAGGCCGCCTCCTCCTGTTTCGTGAAGAACCCGCGCCGCCATGTCGTGCGGGCCAGGTCGGTGACCGCCGCGGTACCGCCGACGGCGCGCAACGCCTTGGCGAGACGCATGGCGCCCGCCACGCCCCGGGGATCGCGCCCGGCGAACCACACGATCACCTCTTCATCGGAGAGCTCGGCCGGCAGCTCTTCTTCGGCGCGTCGCTCAATCGCGGCCAACCGGGGCCAACCAGGATTGGCGGCCAGGAAAGCGTCGAGCGCCGCGAAGCCGTCGCGCTGCGGCTCGTCGTCTTGCTTATGGGTCAGGTCGAGCCACAGGAAGAACTTGTTGAGCTCGGCCTGCCGGCCTTGCAGGGCCGTGGTTCTGGCGGCGCTATACTCTGATTTCTTGGCGAGGGCGAAAGCCTGTTCATAGATCGAGCGGTCGGCGTCGAGCAGGCCGCCCGCGGGCAAGACCTCGGCCTCCGCGCGCGGCGATAACGCGCAAATCCACAGGACAGAAAATATGACGACGGCCCTTACGCTCGCCTGCACCTCGAAACCTCCAAATCCAGCGCCGATCCAGTGCCGGGGATCAATAATGGAACCTAGCATCGGATTGTTAAAGTTTGTCCAAATTATCACATAATCACTATCTATGTCTCTGAATTAACTATAAATTTTCGATATTTAGGTCGCGCATAACGTTCTATTGCAATATCTCGGGATCGTTTCTTGCCCGACCGGCTCGTCAATGGAACGGTGGGCCGGGCACGCGGGCCGATAGCCAGGCCGGTGGCCAGACCGATAGCCAGACCGGCGGCCTTGCCGGTGCACTTGCCGGTCGCGGCGCCCGGCGCTATGGTCCGGCCATTGCAACCGCCGGGTTGAGGCGTCTCCCGCCCTCGCTCGGCCCATCTAACGATCGAGGTTTGCCATGTCCGGGCCGATGTTCTCCGGTTCCATCACCGCCCTTATCACGCCCTTTACCAACGGAAAGGTCGACGAAGAGGCGTTCCGGAAATTCGTGGACTGGCAGATCAAGCAGGGGACCCATGCCTTGGTTTCCTGCGGCACGACGGGCGAGTCGCCGACGCTCAGCCACGGCGAAGACATGCGGGTCACCGCGATCTGCGTGGAGGTGGCCGACGGGCGCGTGCCGGTGATCGCGGGAACGGGGTCCAATTCGACCAGTGAAGCCATTGCACTGACCCGCAGCGCCAAGGAGGTCGGCGCCGACGCGGCGCTGATCGTGACGCCTTATTACAACAAGCCGACCCAGGACGGGCTTTACGCCCATTACAAGGCGATCCACGACGCAGTGGAAATCCCCATCATCCTCTACAACGTCCCGGGCCGCAGTATCGTCGACATATCGGTCGAAACCATGGCGCGTCTCGCCGAGCTGCCCAACATCATCGGGGTCAAGGATGCGACCGCCGACCTGAAGCGCCCGGCCTTGACTCGAGGGGCGATCGACGGGGACTTTTGCCAACTGTCCGGCGAGGACGCGACCATCGTGCCGTTCCTGGCCCAGGGCGGGCACGGCTGCATCTCCGTCACGTCCAACGTCGCGCCCGCGCTCTGCGCCAATCTGCACAACGCCTGGAAGGGCGGCGATCTTGCGGAGGTGGCGCGGATCAACGACCGGCTGATGCCGCTGCACGAGGCGCTCTTCGTCGAGAGCAGTCCCGGCCCGGTCAAATATGCCGCCAGCCGGCTCGGCCTGTGCGAAAACCGGGTGCGATTGCCGCTGGTGACGGTATCCGCTTCGACGGAAGAGCGCGTGCGCGACGCCATGGTGCACGCCGGCCTGTTGAACTAACTGACCGTCATGGAGCAGGGCGGCAAAGTCCTGGTCGCCCAAAACCGCAAGGCGCGCCACAACTACCAGATCGAGGAGTCGCTCGAGGCCGGCTTGGTGCTGACCGGAACCGAGGTCAAGTCCCTGCGCCAGGGCCGCGCCTCCATCGTGGAGGCCTATGCGGCCGACCAGCAGGGCGAGCTCTATCTCTTCAATTCGCATATCCCGATCTATGACGCGGCCGGGCGTTTCAATCACCAGCCCAAGCGGCTGCGAAAGCTGCTGCTCCACAGCCGTGAGCTGGCGCGCCTGATCGGGCTGATCCGACGCGAGGGGTATACCTTGGTTCCCCTGTCGCTTTACTTCAACGAGCGCGGCATCGCCAAGGTCGAGCTCGGCCTGGCGCGCGGCAAGCGCAAGGCCGACAAGCGGGAGACGGAGAAACGGCGCGACTGGCAGCGTCAGAAAGCGCGGTTGATGCGCGAGCGTGGATGACGCAGGAGCCGATCTCCCGCCTGGCCTGGCAAGGCCCGCGGCCCGGCTCAAAATAACCCCCGGGGATCATGAGACTGCGAACGCTTTATTTGCTGGTCGGCCTCGTCTTGGGCGGTCTCGCGGCACTTGCCGTCATGATCCAAGCGTTCGCCCTGACGGCTGGCGTCTCCTGGCTCTATCTGTTCGGCGACGATCCCTGGCCGGCCCACGCCGAATGGATCCTGGCCGGAGCCTCGCTGGCGGCTGGGCTGGCGACGCTGGGCGCCGGCCTCGGCATGGGCTACGCCTTCGGCCGCAGGTGCGAATCGTCGCCGCAGCCGGAGCGCGCGCGCCGCCGCGCCCATGGCTTGCTGCTGGGTGGGCTCGCGCTCTGGCTGCTTGTCGTGGCCCTGACGATCTGGCAACAGGAGCGCCAAACGTCGGTGCGGACAACGGCGGCTGCCGAAGAGGCGGCCTACGGCGCGCTGCTCGAGGCGCGGCATGTCATCACCGGGGTCAGCGTGACGGATGCCGGGGCGCAGGAACTGCGTCTCGCCCTGGGTCTGGCCGGCACCCGACGCGGCGCCTATCGGCTGGCCTGGCAACTCACTTATCCGCTTTATTCCGTCACCCTGCTGAGTGGCGAGCGGCACCTCGTCTTAGGCCCGGACCCGGCGTCGGAGGATTTGGCGTTCGAAATTGCAATCATCGCCGAGCGCTACCGGGAGACGGTTTTGGAGGGGCGAAGCGACAAGGTGCTGGTCGATGGCGCCTTTCGCCTGCGGCTTTCGCTCGAACCCTTGCTCGATGACGAAGAGCGCCGGGTCTTGCCGGCCCGCGAGGTCGGCAATCTCGAGCGCGGCCTCTCCGAGCTGCGCTTCGAAACGGAAACCGATGCCCGGGTGGAGTTGGATTTGACCAAGCCGTGAGACCTTCGGCGCGAGCTACTTGAGGCGCCGGCGAAGCTCCGCGAAGACCTGGTGAAACATCGCCTCGCTGAGGCGGCCCGTGTTGGTGTTGTAGCGCGAGCAATGATAGCTGTCGGCCAGCAGCAGGCCGGACGGCAGCTCATGCAGGGCGCCGTGCGCGAAGGGGTAGCGATTGCGAACGAGGCCGAGGGTGGCGAGCACCGCACCGTGGGCCAGGGCGCCGAGCGCGAGCATGGCCTCGAGGCGCGGCATGGCGGCGATCTCGCTTTCCAGGAACCGGCGGCAGGCCTTGACCTCGATGCCGGTCGGCTTGTTCTCCGGCGGCACGCAGCGCACGGCATTCGTCACCCGGCAACCCACCAGCCGCAGGCCGTCGTCGCGGCGGCGCTGGTAGCTGCCCTCGGCCAAGCCGAATTCGCTCAGGGTCGCGTAGAGCAGATCACCGGCATAGTCGCCGGTGAACGGCCGCCCGGTCTGGTTCGCGCCCTTGAGGCCGGGGGCAAGGCCGACGATCAGCAGGCGGGCGTCGGGCCCGCCAAAGCTTGGCACGGGGGCGTTGTGAAATTCCGGATACTGCGCGCGGTTGGCGTCCCGGAATGCGGCGAGACGCGGGCAAAGCCGGCAATCGGGCGACGGCTTCAGGAGCCCCGGCTCGCACGGTCTGGTGAGGGGCATGGACCGACGGCCTCGTAATCCCTGATCTGAGGGCGGCAGGTGTAGGTGACGGCGAAGGCTAGGCTCTAAGCGGTGCCGGATTCGTACAAATCCTCATCCTCTTCGAAATCGGCTTCTTCCTCGTCGCTCGATTCGGCTTCGCTCCGGGCGCGGGGATGATCGCGCGGCAATTCTCGTTCGACTTGCTCCTGCAGATCGAGCAGATCCATGAAAGCGTCAGCCTGCCGGCGCAACTCGTCGGCAACCATGGAAGGTTGACTGCGGACCGTGGAGACGACGGTGACCCGGACGCCCTTGCGCTGGACCGCTTCGACCAGCCGGCGAAAATCGCCATCGCCCGAGAACAGCACGATGTGCGTCAGATGATCGGCCATTTCCAGGACATCGATCGCTAGTTCGATGTCCATGTTGCCCTTGAGCTTGCGCCGACCGGCGGAGTCGGTGAACTCCTTTGTGGGCTTGGTGACCATGGTATAGCCGTTATAGTCGAGCCAATCGATCAACGGGCGAATAGGCGAATACTCCTGATCCTCCACGAGCGCCGTATAATAGAACGCACGCACCAACTGGCATTTGCCCTTGAAGAGTTCTAATAAACGCTTGTAGTCGATGTCGAATCCAAGTGCCCGCGCCGTGGCATAGAGGTTGGCCCCGTCGATGAACAGGCCAACCCTTTCTTGCGGGTAAAATTTCATATCAACCCTTTCCGAGGAATTGAAAGAGACTCGGGAGAATCAAATCCAGATGACAATCGTATTGCGAATACGGTCCAAAAGAAAGTCCAAGACGGCACCAAATCCGCGAATTTCGGCGAATTTGAGATTTCCGAGCGCTCGTTGTGGCTCATCGGGACCCTGCCCGGCCTGGCTGAATCGGATCGGACGTCGATGCGGCCCTCCGAAGCACGGGACTTCCGCGAGCTGTCTGGATGGGACGCGCTCCGGCGCCGACCCAGTTTGCGGCAGGGTGGCCGAGCCCGGCCGGTGGCGCTTAAAGAGCGGCATGTACGGGAGATGGAGCCCATGATTCTCATCGCTCTTGGGGCGAACCTCGATCACCCGCGTTACGGGCCGCCCAGAGAGACCTTGGAGGCGGCGTTGGAGGCTCTGCAGCAGAGCGGCGTTGCCATTTTGGGGCGCTCCCGCTGGTTCCGCAGCGCGCCGACGCCTCCGTCCGAACAGCCCTGGTTCGTCAATGCTGTCGCTTCGGCGGAGACCAGCTTGTCGCCGGCGGACCTGTTGGCGAAATTGCACGAGATCGAAGCCGGGTTCGGCCGGGTACGGCACCGGGCCAACGAAGCGCGGGTGCTGGATCTCGATCTGCTGGCCTATCATGACCGGGAGAGCGCGCCGGGCGAGAGCCCGATCCTGCCCCATCCCCGGCTCGCCGAGCGTGCCTTCGTGGTGCTTCCGCTGGCGGAGGTGGCGCCGGACTGGCGGCATCCGGTCAGTGGGTTGAGCGCTGCCGAAATGGCCAACCGATTGGATCCGGCGGAAACGGCGGAGCCCCTGGACTAGGCGGCGGCGCGGCCCCTCGCGGCGGCCCGGCTTTCCTTGCATTTGCCGCCGGCCGTCCATATATATGCGGGCCGCTGGCTTTGCGGCGGCCAGCCTTTTCGCGAAAGTTTGGAGCCTACCCGCCATGGCACGCGTTACCGTCGAAGACTGCGTCCTCAAAGTGCCCAACCGGTTCGACCTCGTCATGCTGGCGGCCCAGCGGGCGCGGGATGTTTCCTCCGGCGCGGAGCTTACCGTGGAGCGGGACAACGATAAGGACCCGGTGATTGCGCTGCGCGAGATTGCCGAAGAGACGGTCGATCTCACCGTCTTGGCGGATTCGCTGGTCAAGGGTCACCAGCGGCAAATCGAGTTCGACGTACCGGAAGAAGAGCTGCCCGATTTCGAACTGCCCCAGGTCCCAGGTGAGCTGACGGCCCAGCCTGCCACGCCTGCGGAAGCGCCCGTGGAAGCGCCTGCGGAAGCGCCCGTGGAACCGCCCGTCACGGCGGAGACTGCTGCGGAGGAGCCGGCTGACGAGCCGGCCGAGCCCGGCGAGGCGGACGAGCCGGCGAACAAGCTCGAAGCCGGCGCGCTCGAAGACGAACCCGAATAGTCCGCAATCCCGCCTAACGCCTCGTTTCGCGATCGCCATCCATCTTGGCGGCGGGCGCCTGCACGCGTACACTTTTGGTACCGAGACCGGTTGCGAGACCGGTGCCCGTGAGCGCGCAACATGATTCGCCAGTTCGAACTTGTCGAACGGGTCAGATCCTATGATCCGGGTGCCGACGAAGACGCTCTGAACCGAGCCTATGTCTTCGCGATGAAGGCCCATGGCCTGCAGACCCGCGCGTCCGGCGACCCCTACTTTTCGCATCCCCTGGAAGTCGCGGGCATCCTCACCGATCTAAAGCTCGACGACAGTTCCATCATCACCGCCCTGCTGCACGATGTGGTCGAGGACACCGAGGCCACCCTGGGCGAGGTGGAGCAGGTATTCGGCAGGGATATCGCGCGCCTCGTCGACGGAGTCACCAAGCTCTCTCGCTTGGAGCAGCAATCCGAACAAAGCCAGCACGCGGAGAACTTCCGCAAGCTGGTTCTGGCGATGTCGGAGGACATTCGCGTGTTGCTGGTGAAGCTGGCGGACCGCCTGCACAACATGCGCACGCTGCACTTCATCAAGTCCGAGGACAAGCGCCGTCGGATCGCCCGCGAGACCATGGACATTTATGCCCCGCTAGCCGAACGGATCGGCATGCATAGGTTTAAGGACGAGCTGGAAAACCTGTCATTCCAGAACCTGAATCCGGAGGCTTACAATTCGATTCTGACGCGGCTCGAATTCCTCAAGCGCGAGGGCGAGGATCTTCCCGAGCGTATCGTCGACGAGCTGAGCCGCGAGCTGACCGAGGGGGGCGTCGAGGCCTGGGTTTCCGGACGAGTCAAGACACCCTATTCGGTTTGGCGCAAGATGCAGCGTTTCAACGTCGGTTTCGAGCAGCTCTCCGACATCATGGCTTTCCGCGTCGTCGTGGCGACGATCGGCGAGTGCTATCATGCGCTGGGTGAGCTGCACAGCCGCTATCCGGTCGTGCCCGGGCGGTTCAAGGATTACATCTCGACGACCAAACCCAACGGCTACCGCTCGCTTCACACCGGCATAATCGGCCCCGAGCGTCAGCGCATCGAAATACAAATCCGCACCCGCGAGATGCACGAAGTGGCCGAATTGGGCGTGGCAGCCCACTGGAAATACAAGCAAGGGGAGGATCAGGTCGACGGGCGGCAGTACCGCTGGCTGCGGGAG
>JAUVQB010000319.1 GCA_030598385.1 Alphaproteobacteria bacterium
AGTCGAGCAAAGCGCCGGTCAGGGCCGCGACCTGTTCCGAGGTCTCGCAGTTTCGCTTGAACAGTATGAAACCGTGGGGATCGGCCTCGGCGAAGAACCCGCGCTCCCAATCGCTGAGCGTCGGACCACGGCAACCGAGGATGAACGGGCGCTCAGCCAATTCGTCACCGGTTCACCACTAAGCAGTCCTGCTGCTTGGATTTCAGTTGGGAGCAGACCTTCGCCGCCTTGGCCCGGGTGACGAAAGGCCCGGCCCGGAGCCGGTAGACCGTGCCGACACCGGCCACGTCCGCCGATTGCAGCAGCAGCGACTTGTCGCCCAGCAACTGCGGGAAAACACCCTGCAATCGGCGCCACTCGTTCTGAGCCGCGCCCTTGTCCTTCAGGGACACCAGCTGGACCGCAAAGTCTCCGGCGGCCTGGGTCGCCGGTGCGGCAGCAGTCTGGGTTGTCGTGGTTTGCGTCGTCGTGGTTTGCGTAGCCGGGACCTTATTTTCGACGGCCGATGGTTCGGCCGTTTCAGTCTCGGCGGCCTGGGCGCTCGGCGCGGCCGGCAGCTCGGGGGCGGTCTCGACCGCTTGCGCTTGTGCCGCCGTTAGCGCGGGTTCACCGGCGGGTTGCAGCGCCCCGGCTTCGCCTTCGAGCAGCGGCGCGTCCACCGGCTCGTCATAGCTGGGCGCGAGCTCCGCGAACTCCGGCGGAACCAAGGGCGCTTCGGGCGGCGGCAGCAGGCGCTCGACCTTGGGCGCCATGGCCTCCGCCTCGCTCTGGTTCAGCACCAGCTGGTCCTGATAGGGCACTTGAAGGCCGCCCGGATCGGCGGGCTTTTCCTTTTCCGGCCCGGACTCGGCCTGCACCGTGGGCAGCTCCACCGCTTCACCGCCGCCCAGGCCCCATTCGTAGGCATACCATAAGACGCCGGCGAAGCCCGCGAGAGCCAGGATCCCGAAGCCGCCGCGGATCCAACGCCGCAAGCCGCCGGTTGTCTGATACAGCCCTTCGCCCATGCCGGTTAGGTTGCGCGAGGCATCCTCGCGCGCCCAATCGGACGTCGCCGAGCCAAGTGGCTGGCCGCCGCCGAGTTCGTGATCGGGTTCAGGCGTATAGCGTTCGGACTGGTCGCGTTCCGATTGGGGCGCGCGCAAATTAAGGGCCATTATCTCAGCTCCTCGACCGGTTCCACACCGAAGACGATCAGCCCCGAGGCGATGACGAAGGCCAAGCCCTGCACCAGGGCCAAGCGCGCCGCCGTCAGCTCGGGCTGATCGGGCAGTAAAAACCGCAAGCTAGCGTCCTCGTTGCCTCGGTTCCAAAGCCCATGGAATGCCGAGGCCAAGTCATAGAGATAAAAGGCGACGCGATGCGGCTCGTAAGCTTCGGCGGCGCTTTCCACCAAACGCGGCCAACCGGCCAAGGATTTAATCAACCCGAGCTCATCCGAGTCGGTCAACAAGTGCAGTGGGCCGACGGCCAGCGCCGCGGGATCCTGGGCGATGCCCGGACAGGCCTCCGCGGCGTGGCGCAGCACCGATCGGGCCCGTGCGTGGGCGTAGTGGACATAGAACACCGGGTTGTCGCGGCTCTGCTCCATCACCTTCTCCAGGTCGAAGTCGAGCGGCGCGTCGTTCCTGCGGGTGAGCATGATGAAGCGCACGACATCCTTGCCGACCTCCTCCAGCACCTCGCGCAGGGTTACGAAGGTGCCGGCGCGCTTCGACATGCGCACCGGCTCGCCGCCGCGCGTTAGCGTCACCAATTGGCAAATCAGCACCTCGAGCCGGCTGCGGTCTTCCGTGAGAGCGGACACGGCTGCTTTCATACGTTTTATGTGGCCGCTGTGGTCGGCGCCCCAGACGTCGATCATCACCTCGGCGCCGCGCCGGAACTTGTCCAGGTGGTAGGCCATGTCGCCGGCGAAGTAGGTCCAGGTGCCGTCGGACTTCTTCAGCGGCCGGTCCACGTCGTCGCCGAAGGCGGTGGCGCGGAACAGGGTCTGCGGCCGGGGCTCCCAGTCGTCCGGGCGCTTGCCCTTGGGAGGCTCCAGCACGCCGGTATAGATCAGGCCCTGGGCCTCCAGCGTTTCCAGCACCGCCTCGACGCCGCCGGCCTCCACCAGGGCCCGTTCGGAGGAAAAGACCTCCTGCTCGACGCCCAGCGCCGCAAGGTCCCGGCGGATCATGTCCATCATGGCGTCGATCGCGAAGCGGCGAACCTCGGCCAGCCAATCCTCTTCCGGTTGGTCGAGCAGCGCGCGGCCGTGGCGCTCGGCCAAGCCAACGCCGACCTCTTTCAGGTAGTCGCCGGGATAGAGCCCCTCCGGGATTTCGCCGATGTCGCGGCCCAGAGCCTCGCAATAGCGCAGATGGGCCGAGCGCGCGAGGGTATCGACCTGAGCCCCGGCGTCGTTGATGTAGTACTCCCGAGTCACCTCGTAACCCGCTTTGGCCAATAGAGAAGACAGGGCGTCGCCGATGACGGCGCCGCGTGCGTGGCCGACCGTGAGCGGCCCGGTGGGGTTGGTCGAGACGTACTCGACGTTGACCTTCTGACCCTGGCCGAGCCGGGAGTCGCCATAGGCCGGACCGGCCAGCAGGATCTCCGCCAGGCGCTCCCGCCAGAAGTCCGCGCCGAGTCTCAGATTGATGAAACCCGGCCCCGCCATCTCCACGGACTCGACCGCTTCGGCCGACCGCAGGGCCTCGGCCAGCGGTTCGGCGATCGCCCGCGGCGGCAAGCCGGCCGCCTTGGCCAGCACCATGGCGGCATTGGTGGCGAGGTCGCCGTGGCACGGATCGCGCGGCGGCTCCACGCTGACGCGCGCGAAATCGAGCCCGGCCGGCAACTGGCCGGCCACAACCAATTCCTCAAGCTTCTTGATAACCATATCTCGGAACGTATTGAAGAAATTCATTTATTGATTC
>JAUVQB010000387.1 GCA_030598385.1 Alphaproteobacteria bacterium
CGCGAGCGCCTGGTCCCGCTGAGCGAGCCGGCGCGCGCCGCCGTCGCCGATTTTCTCGGCGTGCGCGAGAGGTTTTTGAGCGGGAGGAAGGACTCGCGCTGGCTGTTCCCCTCGCGCGGCGAGAGCGGCCATCTGACCCGCCACCGGGTCGGCCAGTTGTTGAAGGACCTGGCGCGCGAGGCCGGTATCGACCCGACCCGGGTATCGCCCCATGTGCTGCGCCATGCCTTCGCCACCCACCTGCTCGACCACGGCGCCGATCTGCGCTCGGTGCAGAAGATGCTGGGCCATGCGGATATCTCGACCACCCAGATCTACACCCATGTGCTCGACGAGCGTTTGAAGGCCCTGGTCCGGGATCATCACCCGCTGGGCGCCGGCCGGGCGAAGGACCGCTGAACCGCTTGCGGTCGAGGATTTTGCGCTCTTCGCCCTGAGCCCCTAGGCTTCCGGCCATGGAGCGAATCGCGGTCATCGGCAACAGCAGCGGGGGCAAGTCGACCCTGTCGCGGCGCCTCGCGGCACGGCGAGGTCTGCCATGGATCGAGATTGATCGGTTTCTTTGGCGAGCGGGCTGGGAGCCGGCGCCGAGGGCGGACTACGAGGCCGAGCATGCCCGCGTGATCGCTCAGGACCGGTGGGTGATGGACGGCCTGGGACGGCTCGAGTCCCTCCCCTTGAGGCTCGCCCGCGGCACCCTGATCGTCCTGATCGATCTGCCGCTGCCGGTGCATCTGAAGCTGGCGGCGGAGCGCCAATTGGCCTGGGCCGCCGGGACTCTGGAGATCCCTCCGGCGGGCGCCGCGAAGGCGCCGTCAAACGAGGCCGCCCTTCGCAACATTCGGGAGATCGAGCGGGACTGGATGGTGGAAATTCGGGAGCAGGTTGAGGCTCAGCGTGCGGGGGGAAAAGAGGTCCACACTCTTCGGAGCATCGAGGAGGTGAACGCCTTCGTCCCTGCCGAGCTGGAGAAGCCCTGACTCGGCACGGCGTTGCCACCGAGCGCGGTTGACAGTCTGGGGATTCGCCGCCACAACCTGAGCAACTGAGCACATGTCCGCCGTTCAAGGACGGGGGACGAGGCGAGGCCACGCATCAAGCTCGGGGCCGCGCATCACGACAGCAAGGGGGAGCGTTCCATGAGCTTTACCATCGTCGAACCGGCGCCCGCCCGCCTCAACCGAAGCGAGCTGGCGGTGCCGGGCAGCAACCCGAAGCTATTCGAGAAGGCCGCCGGTTCGGACGCCGACGTGGTGTTCCTCGATCTGGAAGACGCCGTGGCGCCGGACGAGAAGGAACAGGCGCGCAAGAACGTCATCGAGGCGATCAACGACATCGATTGGGGCAGCAAGACCCTGTCGCTGCGCATCAACGGCCTCGATACCCATTACATGTACCGCGACGTGGTGGACGTGATCGAGCAGACCGGCGACCGGCTCGACCTCATGATGGTGCCCAAGGTCGGAACCGCGGCCGACGTCTACGCCGTCGACATGCTGGTGACGCAATGCGAGGACGCCAAGGGGCGCACGAAGCGCATCGGCTTCGAGCACATCATCGAGACCGCCCTCGGCATGGCCAACGTCGACGACATCGCCGCGGCCAGCAAGCGCAACGAGAGCCTGCATTTCGGCGTTGCCGACTATGCCGCCTCGACCAAGGCCCGGACCACGGTGATCGGCGGCCCCAACTCCCTGTACGGCGTGCTCACCGACAAGAGCGAGGCGAGCGACCAACGCGACTATCACTGGGGCGACATGTGGCACTACGCCATCGCCCGCATGGTGGTATCCGCCCGCGCCAACGGCTTGCGCCCGATCGACGGGCCCTTCGGCGACTTCAAGGACCCGGACGGCTTCCGCGCCCAGGCCAACCGGGCGGCGGTGCTGGGCTGCGAGGGCAAGTGGGCGATCCACCCCTCCCAGATCGACCTGGCCAACGAGGTCAACAGTCCCTCGGAGGCCGAGATTACCAAGGCCAAGCGCATCCTGGAGGCCATGGACAAGGCCAAGAAGGAAGGCCTTGGCGCGGTCCAGCTGGATGGCCGGCTGATCGACATCGCCTCGATCAAGCAGGCCGAGGTCATGGTGCAAAAAGCGGCGCAGATCGCCGCCGCGGACTGAACGGGACGCGCCGCAAGGAGCGCTTTCGCGGGCTCGAGGCCGCCCCTTTCCGCACGTTTGGGACCCGGCTCTACGTGTTGTTCGACGCGACCGGCGGGGACGATCCGTCGTCGCCCCTGAGCCTCGGCAGCTGGTGCCGAGCGAGCCTCGGTCGACTGTCGAGATATACCGCCCGAACGCAGGTTAAACTGGCATTCAACCTTCCCCAGCCTCTGCCACCAACTTTTCCATATA
>JAUVQB010000295.1 GCA_030598385.1 Alphaproteobacteria bacterium
CAGTGAAACCCGGCATGGCGGTAAAGCCCGCCGCTTCCTCCAGAACATGCCCGGCGCGCAGAACGGCTTCCTCGTCGAACGGCTTGCCGATCAACTGCAACCCCAGGGGCAGCCCGTCCGATGACAATCCGGCCGGTACGGAAATCCCCGGCAACCCGCTGAGCGAGGCCGGCACGGTAAACACGTCGTTCAGATACATGGCAATCGGATCGTCCATATTTTCCCCCTGGCCGAAGGCGGCGCTCGGCGCCGTCGGCGCGAGCACGACATCGACCTTGTCCCAGGCGTCCCGGAAATCGTCGGCGATGCGCGAGCGCACCTTCTGCGCCTTCAAATAATACGCGTCGTAGTAGCCGGCGGACAACACGTAAGTACCAATCAGCACGCGGCGCCTGACTTCGGCCCCGAATCCCTCGGCGCGGGTGTTTTCGTACATTTCCTGCAGGGTTTGACCCGGCATGCGCAGTCCGTAACGCACACCGTCGTAGCGCGCCAGGTTCGAAGAGGCCTCGGCCGGCGCCACGATGTAGTAGGTCGGCAGGGCGTAAGAAGTATGCGGCAGGGATATGTCGACCACTTGGGCGCCGGCGTCCTTCAGCCAGGCCACCCCCTGCTGCCACAGGGCCTCGATCTCCTGCGGCATGCCGTCCATGCGGTATTCCTTGGGAATGCCGACCTTGAGCCCGCGGATGTCGCCGGTCATGGCGGCCTCGTAGTCGGGCACCGGCCGGTCGACGCTGGTCGAGTCCTTGGGGTCGTGGCCGGCCATGGCGCCCAGCATGATGGCCGCGTCCCGAACGCCGCGGGTCATCGGGCCAGCCTGGTCGAGGGACGAGGCGAAGGCGACGATGCCCCAGCGCGAGACCCGTCCATAGGTCGGCTTCAGGCCGACGATGCCGCTGAACGAGGCCGGCTGGCGGATCGAGCCGCCGGTGTCGGTGCCGATCGCCCCCAGGGCCCCGCGCGCCGCCACGATCGCCGCCGAGCCGCCCGACGAGCCGCCGGGGGTGAGCGCCCGGTCGTCGCCCTTCGCCCGCCAGGGGTTTTTCACCGGGCCGTAGTAGCTGGTCATGTTGGACGAGCCCATGGCAAACTCGTCCATGTTGGTCTTGCCCAGCATGACGGCGCCGGCGTTCCAAAGGTTGCGGGTGACCGTGGACTCGTAGGTCGGGTGGAAGCCGTCGAGGATGTGGGAGCCGGCGGTGGTCAGGACGCCCTCGGTGCAGAACAGGTCCTTGATGGCGAGCGGCAGGCCGTCGAGCGCTCTCGCCTCGCCCTTCGCGCGCCGTTTGTCCGAAGCCTCGGCCATGGCGAGCGCCTGTTCGGGAGTCTCGGTGATGAAGGCATTGAGCGGGCGCGCCCTCTCGACGGCGGCGATGTGGGCCTCGGTCAGCTCCCGCGACGAGACCTCGCCTTGGGCCAGCCGGTCGCGGGCGGCGGCAAGCGTGAGGCCGGTCAGCTCTCCACTCGCGCCCATCACTGCACCCCCTGGGCCATCACTCGACCACCTTGGGCACGGTGAAGAAGCCGTGCGCCGGCTCCGGCGCGTTCTTCACGATGGCCTCGGCCTGAGCGCCGTCGCTCACCTCGTCGTCGCGCAGCGGCAAATCCCGCGCGACCACGCTGGTCATCGGCGGCACGCCTTCGGTTTCGAGCGCGGCAAGCTGCTCGACCCAGTCGAGGATGTTGGTCAGCTCGCCGGTCAGCGCCTCGCTCTCCGCCTCGGTGATGCGGATGCGCGCGAGGTGGGCGATCTTGGCCACGGTATCCTTGTCGACCGCCATGGGCGTTCCTCAATGTTCGTGAAGCGCGGCGACCCTAAACCGCCGCGTGGGCGCCTGCAAGATAGCGCACAACAGAGTAGTGTCGCAGCTCGAAATCCGGCCGAACCGATGCCCGAAACGTCCGCTATCGAACCGATTTTGTCTGCTTTGCTCTCGATAGCGGAGGTAGTTGGCTACGGTGCTGGATATCCTCTTTTGAACATCCCGCCGGACATTGGCAGTGATTAGGCGAACGCTCGATCGAAATGAACAATTGGTGGAGGGCCAAATCGAGGAAGGAGTGATAGGCTGACATCGCCAAAGCTAAAGCAGCAACGACATTCTCTATCAGGTCTGAGGTTTGAGGGCAGCAGATAGTTCTTGCCATATGACAGTGGGGCAAACGCCATGACCACTCGGCGCTACGTGTTGACAATCACTAAGAGCCTGTTCGCTCCGTCGACGGGCCATATGGGAAAACCATGAGCCTACCCGGGAACGTCCTCTTCATAACGGCAGATCAGTGGCGGGGCGATTGTCTTTCGGCGCTTGGCCACCCCTGTCTCAAGACCCCGAACCTGGACCGTCTCGCTCGCGAGGGTGTGCTGTTCCGGCGGCACTACGCGCAGGCCACGCCCTGCGGGCCGGGCCGGGCGAGCCTTTACACCGGACTGTACCTTCACAACCACCGCTCGGTTAAGAACGGCACGCCGCTGGATGCGCGCCACACCAACATTGCCCTGGAAGCCCGCAAGGCGGGTTGCGACCCGGTGCTTTTCGGCCACACAGACATCGGCCCCGATCCGCGAGCCCATGCGCCGGACGATCCCGCGCTGTGCGACTACGAGGGGCCGCTGCCCGGCATGACGCCGTTGATCATGATGAAGACCGACAATCTGCCATGGCTGGCCGATCTCAAGGCCAAGGGCTACGACATTCCGCCGGGAAACAAAGAGGTCTTCCGCCCGAAGGCGGACTTTCCCGGTGCCGCCGGGCGCGGCCCGACCTTCGCGCCGGCGCGCTATCGTGCCGAAGACAGCAATACGGCGTTCCTGACGAGCGAAGCGATCAAGTACATCTCGGTGCGACCGGAACAACCCTGGTTCGTACACATCTCCTACCTGGCACCCCACCCGCCCTTCGTCGCGCCGGAGCCGTACCACGCACTCTACGATTCGGCCGATGTGCCGCCGCCGCTGCGCGCGGCGAGCCCCGAAATCGAGGCCGAACAACACCCCTGGCTCGCCTATCGCATCTATAACCAGGAGGGCAACGGTTTCACCTTCGGCGCCACCGCCGACGACAATCTGTCG
>JAUVQB010000400.1 GCA_030598385.1 Alphaproteobacteria bacterium
GTCATGGCCGAGAAGACCGGCAAGCAGGAAGGCTTCGGCAAGGTGCTCGGCCTCGGCTCCAAGCTGATGTGCGAGAAATACGGCCATCCGGAATACTCCATGACCGTCAAGGGCCAGGAGTTCGCCGGTTACGATTCCCGCGCCCTGCAGGGCATGGGGCTCGGCTACGCCACCAGCAACCGCGGCGCCTGCCACCTCAAGCACGCGGTCTTCGAGGAGGACATGGAGGACCAGACGGGCGAGGGCAAGGCGAAGCCCTGCAAAGACTCCCAGGATCGCATCGCGATGATCGATTCCACCGGCCTCTGCCTCTTCACCGGCGAGGCCGGCTGGGGCATGGAGCCCTTCCAGGAGCAGATCGATGCCGCCTGCGAGGGCGACTGGCCGCTCGAGCGGCTGCTGGAGACCGGCGAGCGAATCTGGAACCTGGAGCGCTTGTTCAACCTGAAGGCCGGTCTGACGGCGGCCGACGATACCCTGCCCAAACGCCTGCTGGAGGATCCGGCGCCGTCGGGGACCGCCAAGGGCAAGGTCAACGAGCTCGCCAAGATGCTGCCCGAGTACTACGCCTATCGTGGCTGGACGCCCGAAGGCGTGCCGACCCCGGAAACCCTCGGGCGGCTCGGGCTCGGCGACAACGCGTGAGCGGGTTCATTTCGGTCGATAACTGACCGGTACCAGCCCGCTCCCCCTCCCGTCCACCCATAGCGTACAATGGCATTGGGTGGCCGGGAGGGGGAGCGGGCTGGCGCCGTGACACGTTGAAGCGAAGCGGAAACAAATATGCGGATTGCGGTCAGGACCGGCGGGATCCTCGGGCAGTACCTGCCGGCAGGCGGCGAGAAAAACCAGGCGAGCCTCGATATCGAGGCCGGCGCCACGCCGCGCGATGTGATGGAAAAGCTCGGCTTTCCCGCCGAGCGCACCTATCTGGTGATCCTGAACGGCACCGCGCTTCCCAAGGCCGAGCGGGAGTCACGGGCGCTCGCCGAAGACGACGAGCTCGCCATCCTGCCGCCGCTCAAGGGCGGTTGAGGGGGCTATTTGGCGGGCCGATAGAGGTGGCGCGACCGGCCGGCAGGTGAGCGCCGGGACGGAGGCCCGATCACTCGTCGACGTCGAGGTTTTCCCAAGCCGTCTTGAGCACTTCGGTTGCCTCCGCGTAGGTCTCGCGGATGGCGAGGCGGCGGCGCTCACGGTGTCCGTTCACGCTGATCAGGTAGGCCGCGATGCTCCAGGTGTCGCTCTTGTTCTGCTCGATGACGACGGCCACGCGTTGTGGCATTCCGGGATCAATAGGCATGATCCTAACGAGTCCTTCGTGTTGCTTCCGTGCTGGCGCGCCTTGAGGGGCGCCGGTTGGCGGGGGATGTGCGCTACATGCGACCGCCCACCAGCGGAGTCAAGCGCCCTGTCATGCCATTTCGGCAGCCCTGACTTGCAAGCGTGGCGCGCGCGGCCGGTTTGCCGCAAGTCTATAGCATCATGAGGTGAAGGTTCCGGCGGATCGCCGGGTCGTCTGCTCTGCGATCCGGTCCGCGCCTACCTTATTCTCATCAGCGCGGGCCAAGACCGCAAAGCCGGAAGGCATAAGCCTTCCTGAAGTCACAAAGATATAGTGATGTTAAGACTTTATGTCAATATCCACAACTTCATTCTCAAGTTTGTGCGTGGGCCGGGCCGTGTCTTTGGTCCGTCGATGGCCTAGCAAGCGCGATGGCCTAGCAAGCGCGGGTCTCCGGGTCTATAGTGCAACCAACAAGGCTGGGGTGCCGTTCCCAAGTTTTTTGTAGATTGCGGGGATCGGCTGAGAGCATACCCATCGAACCTGATCTGGGTCGTGCCAGCGAAGGGAGCCGTTTTGGACTCTCAGCAGCAAAATCCACCAACGTCCGCGAGGACCGCGCGCAAGGGGCCGAAGGTCGCCACCAGGGTTGCCATTATCGGCGCCGGGGTCTGCGGGCTCGCCGTCGGCTGGCGCTTGGCCCAGGCGGGCGCCACGGTCGAGGTCTTCGAGCGCGGCCAGGCCGGGCGCGGCGCCACCTGGGCGTCGGCCGGCATGCTGGCCGCCGGGGCCGAGGCCGAACCGGGCGAGGAGCGGCTGCTCGAGATCACGCGCTGGAGCCAGGCCCTCTGGCCGGACTTCGCGCGAGAGCTGGAAGCGGCCTCGGGCCGGGGCATCGGCTATCGGGACGA
>JAUVQB010000065.1 GCA_030598385.1 Alphaproteobacteria bacterium
ACGATTCCAACCTGCTAAGCCTGAACCGTTTTCCCGGCGTCGACCGGGTCGACCCCGGCAGCCGGGTCGACTACGGTTTGAAATGGGGTATTTCCAGTTCCTCGATCGGCGAGGCGAGCGCATTTTTTGGGCAAAGCTTCCGCCTGGAAAATGATGACGCTTTCGCGGAGGGATCCGGGTTGGAGGACAATCTCTCCGATGTCGTGGGTCGCATCCGTTTGGTGCCACAGGAGGATATCGACTTGTCTTACAGGTTCCGGATCGACAAGGACGATCTGGCCGCCGAGCGGCACGAACTCGACCTTAGTATCGGGCCTCCGGCCTTGGACCTCGATCTCAGTTACGTCTTCCTGTCCGACGACTTGAGCACGGACGAGTTCGACACCCGCGAAGAGCTGGCATTCCAGCTCGGCTCCCAGCTCAACGAGAACTGGTCCGTCCAGGGCGCGCACAGGCGCGACTTGGAGGCCCACGACGCCTTGTCCACCTCCTTCGGATTGACCTACCAGGATGAATGCTTCTTCATCACGGTCGAGGCCAAGCGCACCTATTACGAGGACCGCGAGATCAGCGAGGAAGATTCGGTCATGGTTAAGTTCGTGCTCACGCACCTCGGGGAGGTTGGCGTCCAATAGATGACCGCCGAAACCATGGCGCACGTTGTTCCCGGCCCAGCGAATGCCTATAGTCGGCCCCGAATTGGCCATCGCCGCATCCTTATTCTAGCTGCCGAGACTAAGCACTTGATCACGGGACGAATTCTCAGGCGCACACTTCACGCCACCGCCGCCGGTTTACTGCTGAGCCTGTTGCTTCCGGCTTTGCAGGCCGGCCGGCCCCTGGCCCAGGACACCCTGCGCGCCGTCGCCGTGGTGAACGACGAAGTGATCTCGATGCTCGATCTCTTCCTGCGCACCCGTTTGGCGGCGCTCTCCTCGGGCATCCAACTGACGCCGGAGTCGCAATCCCGCCTGCAACAGCAGGTTCTTCGACGCCTCATAGACGAGCGGCTCCAGCTACAAGAGGCAGAGCGCCTCAGCATCATGGCCAGCGATGAAGAGGTCGCGGAATCGCTGAATGCCATCGCCCGGCGCAATAAAATGTCGAACGAGCAGTTCCTAGCGATGTTGGCAGAGAATCAAATCCTGCCGTTGGCCATTCACGAACAGATCAAGGCCGAGCTTGCATGGCGCAATGTGGTCAAGGTTCGTTTGGTGCCGAGAATCGTCATCGCAGACGAAGAGATCGACGACGTCGTCACCCGGATCAAGGCCGGCCAGGGTGGTTCGCAGATCAATCTGTCGGAGATCTACCTGGAAGTTGACAATGTGCAGGCGGAGGACGAGGTCCGGCGCTCCGCGATCGGCTTGCTGGAAGAGCTGCGCGGCGGCGGCGATTTTTCGGCTCTTGCCAGCCAGTTCTCGCAAGCCGCCACGGCGGCCAAGGGCGGCAACATCGGCTGGATCGAGGAATCCCAGTTGCCCGAAGAGCTCGCGTCCGTGGTGCGCGGCATGCAAGCCGGCGAGGTGAACGGGCCGGTGCGTGGATTGACCGGCTTTTACATCCTCTACCTGAAGGACCGCAAAGCCATCAGCGGCGGTGAGGATTCCGTGCGGTTGACGCAAATCTTCCTGGATATGCCGCCCGACGGCCAAGAAGCCGAGCGCGCGGCACGGCTGGCGGAGGCGGAGGCCCTGCGCTCGGGAATCGACAGTTGCGCGACGGCAGCAGAGGTCGCCAAAGCCTCGGGGGCGCCCGGCTCCGGCGACCTGGGATTGATGAAGGTCGCGGACCTTTCGCCCCAACTTCAGAGCCTGGTCCAATCCCTGCCGCTCGAACAGCCGAGCGAGCCCATTAACATCGCCGGTAGCCTCGCGATCTTGGTCGTCTGCGAGCGCCAGGGCGGTGCCATCGATCGAGACAGAATTCAAAACAACCTGATGGCCCAGCGGGTCGAGATTCTGGCGCGCCGATACCTTCGGGACCTGCGCCGCCAGGCCAACGTGGACCTTCGCCTGTGAGCGACGATAGTGTCGCGCGGGATCTTCTTCCGGCGCTGGCGGTCACCATGGGCGAGCCCGCCGGCATCGGAGGCGAGCTGGCGCTCATGTCCTGGCGCGAGCGTGCGACGCAAGCTGTCCCGCCGTTTTTCCTCATCGACGATCCGCGGCGATTGTCTCGCTTGGCGACCCATCTCGGTTTCGAGATCCCGCTGGCTGAGTTGGACCGGCCGGAGGACGCCGCGGCACGGTTCGACCAGGCCTTGCCCGTCTTGCCGCATCCGCTCGCCTCGGATGTGACGCCTGGCCATCCGGACCCGGCCAACTGCGACTGCGTCCTGCGGTCGATCGCCCGGGCTGCCGAGCTGGTCCCACAGGGCCGCGCCTCGGCGGTGGTCACCAATCCGATTCATAAGAAGGTGCTGTATGACGCCGGCTTCGCCCATCCCGGCCATACCGAGTATCTGGCCGAGCTGGCGGCCAAGGCGTCGGGTACGGAGGTCCGTCCCATCATGATGTTGGCTTGCCACGGTCTCCGCGTCGTGCCGGTGACCGTGCACCTGCCGCTCAAGACCGCAATCGCCAGCCTGTCTACGGAGGCGATCGTCCAAGCCGGACGGGTGTCGGCCGCGGCGCTTGAGCGGGATTTCAAGATCGTCGAACCGCGGCTGGCGGCGGCCGGCCTCAACCCCCATGCCGGCGAAGACGGCGCGTTGGGGCGCGAAGAATTGGATATCATCGCGCCCGCGCTGGAGGCCTTGCGGGCCGAGGGCATTAGCGTGGACGGACCGGTGCCCGCCGACTCGCTGTTTCACGAATCGGCGCGCGAAGGCTACGACGTGGCGCTCTGCATGTATCACGACCAAGCGCTGATTCCGCTTAAGACCATAGACTTCGCCCGGGGCGTCAACATCACCTTGGGGCTGCCTTTCGTGCGCACGTCGCCGGATCACGGCACGGCCCTCTCGCTTGCCGGCACCGGCCGCGCCGACCCCTCGAGCCTGATCGCCGCCCTACGTATGGCGCAACAGATGGCGGCGAACCGCTCGGCGCAGGCCGCGGCCTAGGCGTTGGCCGTGCCCGACCAACCGGATCTGCCGCCGCTGAGGGAGGTGATCGCTCGTCACGGCCTCAGCGCCCTCAAGTCCTATGGCCAACACTTTCTACTCGACCTCAATCTGACCCGACGTATCGCCCGCGCCGCCGGCGATCTAGGCCAAGGGACGACCATCGAGGTCGGTCCCGGGCCCGGCGGACTGACGCGCGCCCTTTTGTCCGAGGGGGCCTACAGGGTGGTGGCGATCGAGCGCGACCGGCGTTGCCTCGCGGCACTGGAGGAGTTGGCGACCGCCTATCCCGGGCGCCTCGAGACGATCTGCGGTGACGCCCTTGAGATCGACGCCCGCCAGTTGGGCGAGGCCCCGAGGCGAATCGTCGCGAACCTGCCCTACAACGTGGCGACGCCCCTGCTCATCCGTTGGTTGACGGCGCTCGCCGACTCGCCCGGATGTCTCGGCCGCATGGTCCTGATGTTTCAAAAAGAGGTGGCCGAACGCTTGGCCGCCCCCGCTGGCAACCGCACCTACGGCCGCCTCTCGGTGCTGGCCCAGTGGCTGTGTCAAGTGCGGCCGTTGTTCGATATTCCGGCGCGAGCCTTCACGCCGTCGCCCAACGTGGTGTCCACGGTTGTGGAACTGGAGCCCTTTGCCGCGCCTGCCTATCCGGCGCGCTTGGCCGATCTGGAGCGCGTCACTGCCGCCGCCTTCGGCCAGCGGCGCAAAATGCTACGGCAAAGCCTGAAGTCCCTGGGCGACGATCCGCGCGATCTCCTGGCAGCCGTGGGGATCGACGAAACGGCCCGTGCCGAGGCACTTGGCGTGGCGGACTTCTGCGCCCTCGCCCGGGCCTTGAGCGCGCGCGGCGAACCTTAGGCCACCAGAGGACGATCAGCGCGGGTGGCGTAACCGCTCGACGAACTCGTGCAGGCCGACCCGGCGCTCCCGCTTCAGGCGTTCGGCGGCGAGGATCGCCTGAACCTGGACCAGGCTCTCCGCCACGTCGTGATTGACGATGATGTAGTCGTACTCGGCCCAATGGCTCATCTCGTCCGCCGCCTTGGCCATGCGGCCCTGAAGGACGTCTTCGGGATCCTGGGCGCGGCTGCGCAGGCGGCGCTCCAGCTCCTCGGTCGACGGCGGCAGGATGAAGATGCGGACCAGATCTTTGGCGGCCTTTTCCGTCAACTGCTGGGTGCCCTGCCAGTCGATATCGAACAGCACGTCGTCGCCCGCCTCCAGGGCCTCTTCCACGGCCGCGCGCGGCGTGCCGTAGGAATGCCCGAACACATTCGCGTGCTCGAGGAACTCGTCGCCCGCGACCATGGCATCGAAGGTCTCTTGGTCGACGAAATGGTAATCGGCCCCATCGATCTCGTTCGGCCGCTTGGGCCGAGTCGTGGCTGAAACAGAGAGGTTGATCTGGTCGTCCGCCGGCAGCAGGTGGCGGCAGATCGTGGTCTTGCCGGCGCCCGACGGCGAGGACAATACCAGCATCAGACCGCGGCGGAGGATGGTCCCGGGGCTCACGGCCTGAGGTCCAGCAGGGTGAATGCCCGTCTCGCGAAATCCTGCGCGCGGTATCGCAGTTTCATCTCCAGTCTTCCATCATTCGATATTCTGAACCTGCTCGCGGAGCCGCTCGACCGCGCTCTTGAGATCGAGGCCGAGGCGCGTCAGTTCCACATCGGACGCCTTGGAGCAGAGGGTATTGGCCTCCCGGTTGAATTCCTGGCACAGAAAGTCGAGGCGGCGCCCAACCGTGCCGCCACCTTCGAGAAGCTCCCTCGCGGCGGCCGAATGGGCCCTCAGACGATCGAGTTCTTCGCGCACGTCACCGCGCGCGGCTAACAGGGCCGCCTCCTGGGCCAGGCGTTCTTCCGGCAGCGCAGGAACGGCTTCGAGCAGCTCCTCCACGAGCGATTTGAGCCGGGCCTTCAGTGCTTCCGGCTGCGCCTCGGCGCTGGCCGCGGCCTTGTCGGTCAGCTCTTCGATCGTCTGAAGATGCGTTTCGACCGCCGCCTTGAGATGCTTGCCCTCGGCCCGCCGTGCGGCGCTCAATTCCTTCAGCGCCGTTTGCAGGTCCTTGCGCATGGCGGCCATCCGGGCCGCGGTCTCGTCGCCGGAGTCCTCCTCCTCGACCACTTCCAACACCCCCTTCACGCCAAGCAAGCCGTCGAGGCGGGCCGGGGCCAAGGTTTTGCCGTCGGCCCGCGATTCCAGTTCGCCGGCCAGCCTCACGAGCTGGTCCAAGAGATCCCGGTTGACCCGCAGGCTGGGGACAGCCTCGGCCCGGCCGACGCTCAGCGTGATGGAGACGTTGCCGCGCGCGCAGTGCTTCGGCGCGGCCTCGCGCGCCGCCGCCTCCAGCGGCTCGTAGCCATTGGGAATACGGCACCGCAAGTCGAGCGAGCGGCCGTTGACGCTCTTGATTTCCCAGCTCCAGGTCACCTTGGCGTCGCCACCCTCGCGGCGGGCGAATCCGGTCATGCTTGAAAGGTGTCGGGACTCGGCCACGGGACAAAGAGCTCTTCAGGTCATTCAGGCGCGGCGCCTTTATAGACTCGGCCGCGGATCGCAACAAGCGAAGCGAAGGGCACGATCGTCTGGGGTAATGCTGCGAACCGATATTCCGTAGACAAGCCCGCGGACCTCGTCCCAAGCGCAAGGCTCACCAAGTCCTCGACCGCATCGAGGCGTTCGGGTGTCACCGGGTGAAAGTCGCGCAGCAGCACCGCGCCGCTTTTCACGTCGGCGAGGCGGCGCCATACCTCGACCAGGGCGCTCAACGGAGTGCCGGCACGCGACATCAGTTCGAGCGCCATGCGGTCCGCCTCGATTTCCTGCGCCTGGGTGAAAGGCCGCGCCTCGGGTGTGATGCCGGCCGCCGACAGGCGATCGCGGTCTTCCGGGTCCATGGCCGCAACCTTGAGGGCGTCAAGCCTCTCGATGACCTGTTCGGTGAAGGAACTTGCTGTCTCGTGGGCACGCAAGGCATGGCCCAGGACATGGCCGACCACGGCGGCGAGTTCCGAGTCGTCGCCGATGAACCGGGTCAGACCATGGGTGACGTAGACCTTCCGCTCGCTAAAGAACGCATTGATCTGATCGCTCTGGGTCAGGATCACATCGAAATCGCATTGCAGGCGCGGCGCCATATCGATGACGAGCCGTTCCTCGCCGCGCCGCAGGTGAAACGCAAGGGGCGCTCCGGCAGGCGCCGCGCGCTGCAATATCTCGTGCATCGCGGCGCTGGCCCTCTCGCCGCTTGGAAGCGGGTGCCAAGATATCTTTTCGATCACGTCGCCGGCGCGCAACCCCGCCTCGGCCGCCGGCGAACCCGGCAGGACATGGACCACCCGGACATGGTCATCCAGGCCGTAGACCGCCATCGACGCGATCCGGTATTGGCCGCCGATGTCCCAGCGGGTCCAGGCTTGAAATCCGAAGTTCGCCCGCATCTGGCCCGGGCAGAGCTCGCCGCCGCGGCTCAATAGGGGATAGCTGACATCCCACAATCGCGCCTGCTGCGTCAGCAACTGGCGAAGCACGACGTCGCGTGGCTCGGCGGCACCTTCCGGCTCGCCGCCTGCCGGATTGCCGGTGGGCGAGGACGAACACGCCGCGAGCAGCGTCAAGAGAGCGGCACCGAGAACCATGACCGGCAGCCGCGAGAACATGACGACACCTCTTTTCAATGCAGCGCCCCTATTGCGTTCCTTGAGTCTGCCGGCGCTGCAGCTTGCGCCATTTCGCCACGTTTCGGTTGTGCTCGTCCAATGTCTCGGCAAAGGCATGGCCGCCGCTGCCGTCCGCGACGAAAAAGAGGTAGCCCGTGCTTGCGGGGTTGAACACGGCCTGCAGGGCCGCACGGCCGGCGTTGGCAATGGGCCCCGGCGGCAAGCCATCGATCAGGTAAGTGTTGTAAGCGCTGGGCGTGTTCAAGTCCTTGCGCGTCAAGGTGCGTCCAAGTGGGCCCTGCCCCTGGGTCAGCCCGTAGACGACGGTCGGATCCGACTGCAGGCGCATGCCGCGCCTCAGTCGGTTGACGAACACCGAAGCGACCAGGGACCGCTCGCTGCCGACAGCGGTTTCCTTTTCGACGATGGAGGCTAGAACCAGCGCCTCCTCGGGGTTGGCAAGAGGCAAATCCGGATCGCGAGCGGCCCAGAGTTCGCTGAGCAGCTCCTGCTGCGCCGTCGCCATGCGTTGGATCAACGCGCCGCGCTCGTCTTCCCGGGAAAAGTAGTAGGTTTCTGGCAGCAGGC
>JAUVQB010000235.1 GCA_030598385.1 Alphaproteobacteria bacterium
GATACGCCAAGGCGCGGCGGGCCGGTCGAGGCCGACATCGCGCGTGTTGTCGAAATCTGGCGGGACTGCCGCGCGCGGTTCGGCGCCGGCGGGCCGTTTCTATTCGGCGCTTTCTCGGCCGCGGATACCTTTTACGCGCCCGTGGCCGCGCGCTTCGCGGCCTACGACGTGGACTTGCCCGAGGCTGCCGCCGCCTATCGCGACGCCGTCCTGGCCCGGCCCGACGTGGCGGAATGGCGCCAGGCGGCCATCGCCGAAACCTGGGTGATCGAATTTCCGCTGCGCCGCTAGGCGCCGCTAGCCGCCGCCCGTAGAGGGCTCGTCGATCAGGCCGCGCTCCCGATAGTAGCGCGCCGCGCCGGGGTGAAGCGGCACGCCGAGGCCCTCGAGGGCGGTTTCAATGCGAATCAACCGGCCCTTGGGATGGCCGCTGTCCAGCAGGCGGCGCGTGTTCTCGTGCCAAAGGGCGCGGGTAATGTCGTAGACGTCATCTTCCGGTAGGTTCGTGCCGACGAGCCACTGCGCGCCCACGGATATGGTTTGCGTGAAGGGCACGTTGAAATAGGTGCCCGAGGGAATCGCATCCGGGGAAAAGAACGGATAAAGCACCGATAGGGTCTCGGCCTCCGGGCCGTCGACCGGCACCAAGGTTATGAGAGAATCGTCCGCAAGGTCCTGAATGGCTCGCGCGGGGGTGCCGACGACCATGAAGAAGGCGTCCAGCTCGTCGTCTCTCAGCATGTCCGCGGCATCCTGCGGCGGCGCGTCCACGATCTCCAAGTCCTCCGGTCCGAGGCCATAGGCTTCGAGGACCAGCAAGGCATCGACGCGCGATCCCGAGCCCTCCCGGTCGAGAGAGACCCGGAGCCCGCGCAGGTCGGCGGGGCGCTTCACGTCGAGGCCGCGCCGCACCACCAGGTGAAGCGACTCGGGGTAGAGATTGGCGATGGTGCTCAGATTGCCGAGCGCGCCCTGGCCAGCATAGACGCCGGTCCCCGTGCTGGCCCAATAGGCCACGTCGGCCTGACAAAACCCAGATTCCAGGCGGCCGCCGGATATGGCAAAGGCATTCTCGACCGAGCCGCTGGTCGACTGCGCGACGGCGATCATGCCCGGCACGCCGCAGGACCCGCCGCGCTCGCAGGGCCGGCTTCCCGGCGGATTGCTGATGGCACCGGCGATTACGCCGCCGACCGGATAGTAGGTTCCGCCCGTCGACCCGGTACCAATTCGGAAGAAGCTGAGGTTACCCGCCGCAGCACGCTGGGAGACAAAATCCGTCGCGCCGGCCAATACGGCAGCCAGGCCGTACGAAAGAAAACGCCGCCGGCTCGTATGCGTGCGGCCGAAAGCATAGCCGATCACGGGGTCCGAGCCGGTTCTCCAGCCCCCCCCGCTTGGCCGATCTGTCATATTCGCCTCTGATGCCTGCCCGGCGGGTTCGCCGGGCGACCTTCTATTGGACTTTCCTATAGCAACGAGCCGTGTGCTTGACTAGGGCCAAATCCACACGTCAGCAATGTAATACGTGCGCATACGCATTTCGTGTGTACGCAGGTGGCAAAAATGCCACTAGAACGGCTTGCGATCAGTTCGTGACCACCAGCTTGTAGTCGGGCGTCGTATTCAGAGGGCAGGAATAGAGGTATTCGCCGGGTTCCAGTTCGACCTCGTAGTCCTTGGTCGCGCCGGTAACGAGGCCGCCGCCGGAAATCGAGGTTTTGGTCAGCTTATGAATCGGATTTTTCCAGTTGTAGTCGTGCTCGCGCAGCCAAAAGCCCAGCTCGTAGGGCACGTCCAGATTGGTGACGCGGAAGATGTAACTGCCCGGCTCTAGGGTCAGAACCTGGGCCTCGGCCAGGCGGCCGGCACCTGTTTCGGCGTTGATTTTCTCGCAGTCCGCCTTTTCCGCGGTTTGGTAGTCGTGGTCGACGCCATTTTCCGACTCGAGGAACTGGCAGGCGATTTGCGTCAGCTCGATGACCTGCGGCTCGGCGGCCGCGGCCGGCTGGCCCGCGCCTGCCGCCGCCAGGCCCACGGACACTCCGGCGGCCAGCAGCAGGCCACCCGCCCTTCGCAGAAGTAGAGCGCGGATCCTCATCTCACAGGCCTCCAAGAGGTTGCTCCCATTCAAGATCCATTTGGGGTCCCGGAATGCGAGATCCAGGGCCTCGGACGGCGCCTCATGCAAATGTGTCCGGCTTGTGATCGCCGACCGGCAGCCAAAGGTTTGCGCCGCGCCATCGGGAGGGGGCTTGCACGCACCCCGGCAGCTTCCGATGATGGGGTCCCTGAGTCCCGAGTCACGCGGTCCCCAGCGTTCATGCCGACCACGCCGCAAATCCTCCTCTTCGCCATCCTCTTGCTGCTGTTCGCGATGCTGATCTGGGGGCGCTGGCGCTACGACTTGGTGGCCTTCGCCGCCTTGATCGCGGCGCTGATCGCGGGCGTCGTGCCGGCCGATCAGGCTTTTGCCGGATTCGGCCATCCGGCGACCGTCGTCGTCGCGCTGGTCCTGGTGGTCAGCCGCGGCCTTTCGAACTCCGGCGTGGTCGAGTATCTGGCCGGCAAGGTCATCGACGCGACGCGCCCCTTGTTCGCCCATATCGGCATCATGTCGGGCCTGGCGGCGGTGCTCTCGGCGGTGATGAACAACGTCGCCGCCCTGGCGCTGCTCATGCCGGTCGATCTGGAGGCGGCGGCCAAGGCCAAGCGCAGCCCGGCCTTGACCCTGATGCCGCTCTCCTTTGCCTCGATCCTGGGCGGCCTGGCGACCATGATCGGCACGCCCCCCAATATCATTATCGCCACCTTCCGCGGCGAGGCGCTTGGCGAGCCCTTCGACATGTTCGACTTCACCCCCGTCGGGGCGGCCTGCGCGCTGGCCGGCGTGCTGTTCGTCGCACTCGTCGGCTGGCGCCTGATCCCGACCGAGCGCGGCGCCCACGACAGCCCCAGGGAGCTGTTCGAACTCGAAGACTACGTGGCCGAGCTCAAGGTACCCGAGGGCGCGAAGGCGATCGACCAGAAGGTCGCCGAACTGACCGGGCCCAGCGAATCCAGCGATGTCCAGGTGCTCGGCCTCATCCGCCGCGGCAACCGCTTGCCGGCGGGCGCCCGTCAAGTCCGCGTCGTCGAGGGCGACGTGCTGGTCCTCCAAGCCGGCCCGGAGGCGATCGAGAAGTTCGCCGGCGCGCATGGGCTCGATTACGTCGATACCGACCAGGGCCCCGGCATCCTGAAGGGCGGCGATCTGGAGCTGGCCGAGGTCGTGGTGCCGCCGGGCGCCAGAATCGACAAGCGCTCCGCCCTCTCCTTGCGTCTCCTGCAGCGCTATTCGGTCCATCTGCTGGGCGTCTCCCGCCAGGGCCAGCGCTTGCGCGAACGGGTGCGCCGGCTGGTTGTCCAGGCGGGCGATGTGCTGCTTTTGCTGGGGCCCAGCGAAGAGTTGAACGAGGCCGTTCAAAGGCTCGGCTGCCTGCCGCTGGCCAAGCGGGGCCTCCAGGTCCTCCAGCGCGAAAAAGCCGGCCTCGCCGTGGCCGTCTTCGTCGCCGCCATCGCCTTGGCGAGC
>JAUVQB010000101.1 GCA_030598385.1 Alphaproteobacteria bacterium
GAGGCCCTGGCCCGCGATCGGATGGATGCTGTGGGCGGCGTCGCCGACGAGCGCCAGCCGGTGATCGACATAGCGCTCGGCATGGATCAGCGACAGGGGATAGGCCCAGCGCCCGCCGATCGCCCTGAGCGCACCAAGGCTGTCGCCGAAACGGCGCTGGATTTCCCCGGAAAAGGCCGGGCCGTCGAGGGCCATCATGGCCGGCACCAGGGCCTGGCGCTCGGTCCACACGATGGACGAGCGGTGGGTCCTCTTGCGGACCCCGCGGCCCGCGCCATCCTCGCCATCGGTCATCGGCAGCATGGCGAAGGGGCCCGACGGCAGGAAATTCTCGTGGGCCACGCCGTGATGCGGCCGTTCGTGGGCCACCGTGCAGACGATTCCCGACTGGCCATACTCCCATTTGGTCGCGCCGATGCCTGCTTGCTTGCGGAGCGTCGCGTTCCGCCCCTCGGCGCTGATCACCACCTGGGCCGTCACCCGCGTGCCGCCCTCGTCGTCCGCGATCCGCGCCGTGACCCGCCCGGCACCACGCTCCAGCCCGGCCAAGCGGCAGGGCGCGCGCCGCGTCAAATGCCTCAGGCCGGCGCTGCGCGCGTGGAGCGCCCTGCGGATCATGCGGTTCTCGATGATGAAGCCGAGCGGTCCTTCGTCCACGTCCCGGTGGCCGTAGTGCAGAAACAGGGGCGAAGCGGCGGCGCCGACCCGGCCGTCGGAAACCCGAATATCCAGAATGGGCTCGGCCTCGTCCGCGAGATGGTCCCACAGGCCGATGCCCGCGAGGGCCTGCTGCGAGCCCCGGGCGATCGCCGCGGAGCGGCCGTCGAAGCCTTGATCGAGCTGCGCTGCGGGGTCTTCGCGGTCGACCACGACCACCTCGATGCCGGCGTCCGCGAGCGCCACCGCCAGCGACAGCCCGACTAAGCCGCCGCCGACGATCAGGATCTCGGTATCCAGCGCGGCCCTCGCAGCCGATTTCCGCTTCCTGTGCATCGCCGTCCCCATGACCGCACCATCGCGCGGCCCTTCCAGCATGTCCAGGGGCACCGCCGCGGCAAAACTGCCGAATTATTAGGCAGGGGACCTTGTGTGCCCAAATTTTATGCAAATTTGACGTCGATGAAATTGCCCTGCCGCCGTCCACTGAAGAATAACCGACTGAAATTGCTTGGAATTCAGGCGACGTTACCGAGTTGGCACGCTTCTTGGAATGGACTCTAAGGAGGGGTGGGATGCCCCGCCTCGGGAACAGGGTCCCAGTGCAACGGATCACACTGCAACAGCCCCCTATGCAATAGACGGTGCGATCGGGAGGATCGATGATGTCAGTGAAGAGAACGACGAAGAAATTGAGGATTTACAGGAGTTTGGCAGCTCTCGGCCTGGCGGCCGCCTTCGCCGTTATGGCCAGCCCGGCCAGTGCGGAAATCTCGGCCGAGACCCAATACGTGCTCAACAGCTTTTCCTTCCTGATGACCGGCGCCCTGGTGATGTGGATGGCGGCCGGCTTCGCCATGCTGGAATCCGGCCTGGTCAGGACCAAGAACACCGCCTCGATCTGCCTCAAGAACATCGCGCTCTATTCGATCGCCGGTCTGATGTACTACCTGATCGGCTACAGCCTCATGTACATCGACGTGGGCGGGCTGATTGGCTCGTTCAGCTTGCTCTACAACCCGGCCCCGGCGGAACTGGCCTTGATCAACGCCGACGAGGCGACCCCCGAGCTGGTCGAGGCGGCGGTCGCGGGCGGTTATGCCTCCATGTCCGACTGGTTCTTCCAAATGGTCTTCGTAGCGACCGCGGCCTCGATCGTCTCCGGCACGCTGGCCGAGCGCATCAAGGTCTGGCCGTTCCTCATCTTCGTCGTGGTGCTGACCGGCGTTATCTACCCGATCCAGGGGGCCTGGAGCTGGGGCGGCGGGTTCCTGGCCGAGCTCGGCTTCTCCGACTTCGCCGGCTCCACCACCGTCCATTCGGTGGGCGGCTGGGCGGCGCTCACCGGCGTCATCATCCTGGGCGCCCGCAAGGGCAAATACGGCCCCGACGGCCGGGTCAACCCCATGCCCGGCGCCAACCTGCCCCTGGCGACTCTCGGCACCTTCATCCTCTGGCTCGGCTGGTTCGGCTTCAACGGCGGCTCCCAGCTCGCCCTCGGCAGCGCGCTCGACGCCGCGGCCATGGCGATCGTGTTCGTCAACACCAACCTGGCCGCCGCCGCCGGCGTGGTCGCGGCCATGTTGGCAGCCCAGGTGCTCTACAAGAAGGTCGACCTGACCTTCGCGCTGAACGGCGCGCTCGCCGGCCTGGTCGCCATCACCGCCGGCCCGGACCTGCAGAACCACCTGTTGTCGATCGTCATCGGCGGCATCGGCGGCGGGCTCGTGGTGATCTCGGTGCCGCTGCTCGACAAGCTCCGGATCGACGATGTGGTGGGCGCCATTCCGGTCCACCTGGTGGCCGGCATCTGGGGCACGCTCGCGGTCGGCATTTTCGGCGCCGGCGACCTCTTGGCCCAGATCATCGGCATAGCGGCGGTGGGCGCCTTCGTCAGCCTCGCCAGCGCGCTCGTCTGGTTCGCGCTCAAGCTGACGGTCGGCATCCGGGTCAGCGAGGAAGTCGAGGACCTGGGGCTCGACAAGGCCGAACTGGGCATGGAGGCCTATCCGGAGTTCGGCTTCGGCACGCAACGCCTCTGACCCGGGCGGAAAACGGCCTCTCCCGATTCGCCGGCCCGGCCCGGGTGGCTCTGCCGCCCGGGCCGTCTCTTTTCCACGATTTCAAATACTTATCGGCTTTCTTGCCCACGCCGTGACCGGCCGCTAGACTCGTTTATGTTTTGTACCCACTTCGAGTCGCGCCACCCAATAATGCGCGGAGCGGGCGGTGAATTTGTGCCGCCCTTATGTCCGCCTGTACCGCAGTGTTCACGCCATGGCCAGCCCTCCGAGCTTCCAAGCCTTCTATCCCTTCACGCGGCTAAACCGCCTATTGGAGGGGAGTCCGCCCGGCCCCAGCCCGGCGCCGGACGGCGAGCCGGTCCTGCTGTCGCTCGGCGAACCGCGCCACCGGCCGCCCGCCTTCGTGGCCGGGGCCTTGGCCGACAACGCCGATGGCTGGTCGCGCTACCCCCTGCCGCGGGGCACGCCGGGCTACCGCAGAGCGGTGGCCGATTGGCTGACGCATCGCTATGGCTTGCCGGCAAACGCCGTGGCGACAGGCGGCGCGCTGGACCCGGAGGCGGCGATCCTGCCGCTGCCGGGCAGCCGCGAGGGGTTGTTCTTCGCCGCCCTGGCGACGCTTTCGGCAGGCCGCGACGCACCCAATGGTGGGGGCAAGACGAAGGTGCTGCTGCCGAATCCCTTCTATCACGTCTACATGGGCGCGGCGCTGGCCGCGGGCGGCGAGCCAGTCCTGATGCCGGCCTCGGCAGAGAGCGGCCACCTGCCCGAGCCGGAGGCCCTCGATCCGGCGGTGCTCGACCAGGCGGCGCTCTGCTATTTCTGCACCCCGGCCAACCCGCAAGGGGCAGTAGCGGACACCGCGCGCCTCAAGCGGCTGATCGCGCTGGCCCGCAAGCACGATTTCGTCCTGGCGTTCGACGAGTGCTATTCCGAGATCTACACGGGCGAGGCGCCGGCGGGGGCACTCCAAGCGGCCTTGGCGACAGGCGGGGGCCTCGACAATGTCCTGGCCTTCCATTCGCTCTCCAAGCGCTCCAGCGCGCCGGGCCTGCGCTGCGGCTTCGTGGCCGGCGATCCGCGGCTGATCGAGAAGCTCGACGAGGCCTTGCGGGTCGGCGGAGCGGGCGTCCCCCTGCCGGTTCTGGCGGCCGGAGAGCGCCTGTGGCGGGACGAGGCGCACGTGGCCGAGAACCGGGCCCGCTACCAAGAGAAATTCGCCATCGCCGAACGAGTTCTCGGCGGCCGTTTCGGCTTTCGCCTGCCTGCCGGCGGGTTCTTCCTCTGGCTCGAGGTGGGCGACGGCGAGGCGGCGGCGCTCGAGCTGTGGCGCCATGGCGGCATGAAAGTGCTGCCGGGCGCCTATATGGGCGCCGACATGCCGGACGGGCGGAACCCCGGAAAACCTTACATCCGGGTCGCGCTGATCCACGACGCCGCGCTGGTCGAGGCGGCGCTCGAGCGCCTGGCGGTTATCTTAACAAACCGTAAATCTTTATGAACACAAGATGACCGGGAAAGCACCGGGGAAGCCCGGGGAAGCAGGAACCTTATGGCGGCACGCAGCAGCACGATAAACACGAGAAGCCGAAAGGCGACGCCTCACCTGTGGCCGAGCGGCACCGGCGCTTTCGTGCGGCGGCGGATGATCGAGCTCGCCGGCATGGTGCTGGCCGGGCTCGGCGCGGCCCTTGCCATTGCCGGCCTCAGCTTCCGTGCCGAGGACCCCTCCTTCAATCGGGCCGGCGACGGCCCGGTGATGAACCTGCTTGGAATGCCCGGGGCCTATGCGGCCGATCTCATGTGGCAGACTCTCGGGCTGGCGGCTTTTCTGCTGCCTTTCATCCTGATGGTCTGGGGCCTCGGGATCTGCCGCCAGCGCACCTTCGAGCGATGGCTTCCGCGGCTCATTGTGCTGCCCGCCGCCTTGCTTCTGTCGGCGCTCGCGGCTGCCTATTTTCCTACTCCCCAGGGCTGGCCCAGCGAGAGCGGCGTGGGCGGTTTCACGGGCGATCTGCTGCTCGGCTGGCTAAGCACACAGCTCCTGACGGAGACTTGGATCGTTGCCCTCGGCGGCGGCGTCCTGGCGCTCGCCGCCTTGCTGGTGGTCCTGGCGGTCGACCGCGCGGACTGGCAGCGGCTCATCCGCGCCGGGGCTTGGCTCGCCCGGCAGATGGGCCGGATTTGGGCCCTGCGGGCACCCGTCGCCGCGCGGATCGGCGACATCCGCAGCCGCCGGGCCCAAGCGGCGGTGAGCCGTGCCGAACCGGTGTTCGGCGCCCCCAAGCCGGTGACGCGATCGCGCAAGCCCAGGAAAAAGGCCAATAAAGAGTCGCCGGACTCCCCTGAAACTCTGGTCACGACGAAGCGGACAGCCGTCCGGCCCGGCAAGCGCGGCCGCCAGGCGGCGCAAGGCAAGCTCGACTTCGGCGCCCAAGGCGACTTCGAGCTGCCGCCGCTCTCGCTTTTGGCCGAACCGCCGCCGGCCTCCGAACGCGGCCAGCTCAAGCGCGACGCGCTGGAAAAAAACGCCCGCCTGCTGGAAACCGTGCTCGACGACTTCGGCGTCAAGGGCGAGATCGTCAAGGTCCGCCCCGGCCCGGTGGTGACCCGCTACGAGCTGGAGCCGGCGCCCGGCACCAAGACCAGCCGCGTGGTCGGCCTGGCCGACGACATCGCCCGGTCCATGAGCGCCATTTCCGTGCGCGTTGCCGTCGTCCCGGGCTCCAGCACGATCGGCATCGAGCTGCCCAACAACAACCGGGAAACGGTCTATCTGCGCGAGCTCTTGGGCTCCGACGCGTTCGAGCGCGCCGGCGCCAAGCTGCCGCTGATCCTCGGCAAGGACATCAGCGGCCATCCGATGATCGTCGACCTGGCGCGCATGCCCCACCTGCTGATCGCCGGCACCACAGGCTCCGGCAAATCGGTGTCGATCAACACCCTGGTGCTGTCGCTGCTCTACCGCCTGCCGCCGGAAGCCTGCAAGTTCATCATGATCGACCCCAAGATGCTGGAGCTGTCGGTCTACGACGACATCCCGCACCTGATCTCGCCGGTGGTGACCGACCCGAAGAAGGCGGTGGTGGCGCTCAAATGGACGGTGCGCGAGATGGAAGAGCGCTACAAGCGCATGTCGAAATTGGGCGTGCGCGACATCAAGGGTTACAACGCCCGCATCCTCCACGCCGAAGCCAAGGGCGAAATCCTGACCAGAACCGTGCAGACCGGCTTCGATCGGGCTACCGGCCGCGCCATCTATGAGCAGGAGGAGATGGATTACGGCGTTATGCCCTACATTGTCGTGA
>JAUVQB010000363.1 GCA_030598385.1 Alphaproteobacteria bacterium
GGTCTGCTGGCCGGCCTGTCGGCGCAGACCGCGAGCTTTCTGGTCGGCGGCTTGACCGCGTCGCGCGGTGAGATGGCGCAGATAGCGGGCCGGGTGTCGCACGGCGGCCTGTCCGGCGCGCTGTTTTCGCCAGATATCCAGGTGGTGACCGGCCTGACCCAGGGCTGCTCGCCGATCGCGCCGCCGCGGGTCGTCACCGAGGCCGACGAAAACGTCGTCATGACGATCGACAACCGCCCGGCCGTCGAGGTCTTCAACGAGGATATCGGCGAGCTTCTGGCCCACGACCCGAGCCGGATCGCTGGTTATATTTTCGCCGCCTTCCCGATTTCCCAATCCGACACCGGCGATTACCTGGTGCGGAACCTGACCGGCATCGATCCCGAACGCGGCTGGTTGGCCGTCGGGCACCTGGTGAGCCCCGGCGACAGAATCATGTTCTGCCGACGCGATCACGACGCCGCCGTGGCCGATATGAAGCGCATGCTGGTCGACGTGACGCGCCGCGCGGAGCGGCCGCCCAGGGCCGGGGTCTATTACTCCTGCGTCGCGCGCGGACCGCATCTGTTCGGCAGTGATTCTGAAGAGCTGAAGATGATTCGCGACGAGCTGGGCGACCTGCCTCTGGTCGGATTCTTCGCCAATGGCGAGATTTCGCATGACCGGCTATACGGTTATACGGGGGTGTTGGCGCTGTTTCTGTGACCGGCGGCGTACTTCAGGCGACGTACCTCAGGAAGCAACGGAAGCAAGGACCAAACATGGACTACCGGCGGCTGGGACGCAGCGACATCACGGTGAGCACCATTTGCCTGGGGACCATGACCTGGGGCGAGCAGAACACGGAGGCCGAGGCCTTCGAACAGCTCGACTACGCCGTCGATCAGGGCATCAATTTCCTTGATACGGCCGAGATATACGCCGTACCGCCGCGGGCCGAGACCTTCGGGCGCAGCGAGGAGATCATCGGCAACTGGCTGGCTTCGCGAGGTGGCCGGGACCGAATCGTCGTGGCCACCAAGGTGGCGGGCCCCAGCAATGGTTTGCCCTACATTCGCGACGGCAAGTTGCGGCTCGACCGGCGGCACATTTTGCAGGCCGTCGACGACAGCCTCAGGCGCCTCAAGACCGACTACATGGACCTCTATCAGCTCCATTGGCCCGATCGGCAACTCAAGGCCTTCGGGCGCCTGGCCTACGAACCTGCCGAGGGCGAAGAAACCCCGATCGAGGAGACCTTGGCGGTGCTGGGCGATCTGGTCCAGGAGGGCAAGGTGCGCGCGGTCGGCCTGTCCAACGAGACGCCGTGGGGAGCCATGCGGTTCCTGACCCTGGCCGAGGCCGGCAAGGGACCGCGCGTGGTTTCGATCCAGAACCCGTACAGCCTACTCAACCGCAGCTTCGACGCGCGCCTGGCCGAAGTGGCGATCCGCGAGGACTGTGGCCTGTTGGCCTATGCGCCGCTGGGCGGCGGAACCTTGACCGGCAAGTATCTGAACGGCCAGAAGCCCGCCGACGCCCGCTTCATCCTGTTTCCGGACAACCGGCGCTACATGGGCGACCAGGCTGAGGCCGCAGTGTCCGCCTACGTCGCTGTGGCCCGCGATCACGGCCTCGATCCGGCCCAGATGGCGCTCGCCTACGTCGCCTCGCGGCCCTTTCTCACCTCGGCCATCATCGGGGCGACAACCATGGCGCAGTTGAAGCACGACATCGCGGCGAAGGACCTGGTCTTGCCTCGGGCGGTCCTGGACGCTATCGAGGCGGTCCATAGGATCTATACCTATCCCTGCCCCTGAAGGGTGCGGGAGGGCGAGCCGGACACCGGCCAAGCGAGGGAGCGGTTGCGTCATGCGCCTGTTCGTGGCGGTGTCATTGCCGGAAGAGGTTCGCGCCATGCTCGCGGTTCTGGCCAACGGCCTGCCGGGCGCCCGCTGGGTGGACAGCGACAACCTGCATTTGACGCTTCGCTTCCTGGGCGAATTGGACGCCGGCGATGCGGCGGACGTGGACGCGGCCTTTTCGCACGTTCGGGCGCCGGCCTTCGACATGTCGATCGCCGGCCTGGGCCACTTCGGCGAGGGGCGCAAGCCGCGGGCGCTGTGGGTCGGCGTCGCGGCCAATCCGGCGCTCGACCACCTGCATGAAAGGATCGAGCAGGCGCTGGTGCGCGCGGGCCTGCCGCCCGAAGGCCGCAAGTTCAAGCCGCACATCACGCTCGCCCGATTCAAGCGCAATCCGGGCGCCCGCCTACCGGCCTATTTGGCCGAGCACAGCCTGGTGCGCGCCGGGCCGCTCCCGGTGGAGGACTTCAAACTCTATTCCAGCTTCCTGTCGGCCCAGGGGGCGATCCATCAGGTCGAGGCCAGCTATCCTCTGGAGCCGCGCGGCGCCGTTCAGGACTAGCGCTCGACGATGCGGGCCACGCTCGGTGCGTACCCGGCGCCGAACCTTCGTTGGCGCCGTCCCGCGGCTTTGGAACCGTCCGCCGTTCGTCTATCATCGTCTCCGTCATGCGGCAACACGACACAC
>JAUVQB010000438.1 GCA_030598385.1 Alphaproteobacteria bacterium
ATCGGCGCCGGGCGGCAGGTCGAGCTCGACCTCGCCGTCGGCGATCCGCACCGGATAGCCCCCGGGCAGGCCCTGGGGAGCGGGCGCGGAATAGCGCAAGGGGTCTGCGCCGGGGAGCAGGGCGACCAGCACGGGAAGGGCCGAGGCGGCCGTCACCACGTTGTAGTCGATGCTCGGCGGCAGGGCATAGCCCTGGTAGGCGAGGTCGTCGTCCCGCGTGCCGTCCTCGCCGAGATAGACGCGCACCCGCGCCTCCGGGTCCTCCGGGCGCTCCGCCGTCATCACGCCGTAAACCTGCTTGTGGTGGCCGACCAGGCGGATCAGCGGCAGGCTCGACGGCGCATCTTTGTCCGCCTGGGCCCGAAGCGCCGCGCGGACCCGCAACAACTGCATGGAGACGTTGCCCAGGCCGATGGTCGGGGCGAGCCCCCGGCCCCGGAGGACCGGGTGGGTGATATCAGGAAGGGAAAGGTTGGCGACCGGCCCGGAGAAGTCGATCGTCCTGACCGCCTGCATGACGCTGGTGAGGACGGGAAGCTGGGCGGGAAGCTGGACGCCAAGCCCGGCCGCGGCGAGCGCCTGGGCCACCGGGTCCTGGCTTCCGATCGTCGACCAGGGGCCCACCAGGCTGGCCGATTGGACCAACAGGTCGGGCTTGGCCCGGCGTAGGAGGCCCTCGACATCGCCTTGCCGGGTGCCGTCGAGCTCGACGAAGTCCACCGGGCACTCGCCCAGCGAGGCCAGCAACCCCGCCGCCGCGGGGCCCCGATTCCGAGACAGGCCCGCCAAGGTCAGCCGCCGCAGGCGGCCGGATTGCACCAGGCCGGCGGCCATTTTGAGCCCGGCATCGCCGGCGCCGATGATCAGGACGCTTGCACCCATGGGCGAACTCCTCCCCCGGTCGTAAACGGCCCTAGCCTACCCGAAGATTCCGGGATCGTCGCTATTCCGCCGCGTTGTCCGATCCCGTAAGAAACCGAACGTCGCGCACCTGACAGCTCTCGGAGAGCTCGATGATCATGGCGCCCGGCCCCTTCTTCTTGGGATAGACCCAGGCTTCATAGCCCGCGCCCTGGCGCGTGGCGCCGCGCTGGGAGAGGGATATCCGCTGATAGTGGATGCGCCGGACCTGATCGGTGCCGATGCCCCGCCGTGCCACCTCCTCGGCCACGACCTGACGGCAGGCCGCGGCTTGCGCGGGCGCAAGGTCGCGTGTCAAGGCATCGCCCATTTCGACCAAGCCACAAGCGCCGAGACCATACAGTAGCGACGTCAGGAAAAGGCCTCGCAAAGGCCGCGTCGCTGGCGGTTTCTTCTGTCGCACGGGCAAGGGCGGTCATCTCCACTGAGTCGCATGACCGATCCAACAACGCCGCGATCAAAGCGCGGTCCCCGGCAAAAGAAAAGCCCCGCCCGGACAGGTTATCGGGCCGGGGCGGTCGGTGTGGGACAGTTCGGGCCTGGGCGGTTCGGGCCGCCCGAGGGGAGCGCCCAAATGGGGACGCCCAGTGGGGACGCTCGGCGCAGGCCCGGCGCCGCAACTCCGAGAAGCGGTGAGGCTCTAGGTCAAGAGCAGTTCGCTCGGGTCAGCCTCCTCGGAGCGATCCTGGCCGTTCCCGGCCCGGGCCTTGGGCGAAAATTTGGCTTCGGTTTTGGCTTCGGTTTTGGCTTCGGATTTAACCGTGGATTTAGTCGCGGATTTGGCTGCGGATCTGGCCTGCGAGCCCGGCAGGCTGGCCACCTTACCCTCGAATTGGGCACCGCTGTGCATCTCCAGAACCTCCTGGTAGATGTCGCCGCGCATCTTCGCCGTCTTGCTGAGGATGACCTTGTTGGCCCGAAGTTCACCGGTAAAGGTGCCGCTCACATGCGCCGTCTCGGCCTCGACGGTACCTTTGATGGTGGGCTGGCCGTACAGGGTGAGTGAGCGGCATTTGATGCTGCCGTCGATGGTGCCTTCAACCGTTA
>JAUVQB010000342.1 GCA_030598385.1 Alphaproteobacteria bacterium
ACGCCACCTGCTCGCTGCTGCCCGAGGAGGGGCCCGCACGGATAGCCGCGCTACTCGCTGCTGTCCGAAGAGGGGGCGGCGCGCCCGTCGCCCGCGACCCGATTGCGGCCGAGGAGGTTCCCGGTCTCGGCGAAACGGTCACCGCCGAGGGCGATCTGCGCAGCCTGCCCTCCCAGCTCTCCGAACTGGGCGGGCTGGACGGTTTCTACGTCTGCCGGCTGCGGCGGCAATAATCCCTTCTTTCGGGGCTCGGCTCCCGGCTTGCGGGCGCTAGGCCATGCTGTTACCTAGGGACCCCATGCAGCAGCCGATTCGGATCGCCCCCTCGATTCTCGCCGCCGATTTCGCCGCCTTGGGCGGGGAGGTCCGGGCGCTGGAAGCCGCCGGGGCCGATTTCATCCACATCGACATCATGGATGGGCACTTCGTGCCCAATCTGACCATCGGCCCCGAGGTGGTGCGCGCCTTGCGGCCCCATACCAAACTGCCGCTCGACGTTCACCTCATGATCGCGCCGGTCGATCCCCTGCTGCCCGCCTTTGCCGACGCCGGCGCCGACATCCTGACGGTCCATCCCGAGGCGGGGCCTCACACCCACCGCAGCCTGCAGCTCATAAAGTCGCTGGGCAAGGAGGCCGGCATCGCCCTCAACCCCGGCACGCCGGCGAGCCTTGTCGAACCCCTGCTGGGCGATGTCGATCTGGTGCTGGTGATGAGCGTCAATCCTGGTTTTGGTGGGCAGAGCTTCATTCCCGGCGCGATTCAGAAGATCGCAGCGCTCCGCAAGATGATCGACGCCAGCGGCCGGGCGGTCGACCTGGAAGTCGACGGCGGCATCAATTTCGAGACGGCGCCGCAGGCGGTGGCGGCCGGCGCCGACCTGCTTGTCGCCGGCACCGCCACCTTCAAGGGCGGCGCCGGGCACTATGCCGGCAATATCGCGCGGCTGCGCGGGGTTTCGTCGTGAGCGCCAGCGGGGCGAGCGAAGACTATGCGGCGCCATGGCTCGACATGCCATCGTTCGCCTTGCGGCGGCTCAGCGGCATCACCCATCTGCCGGCCGAGCATGCGCTAAGCCGCCTGGCCTATACCCTGAAGCGGCCCGTCTTCGCGTCGCCCGTCTATCGCCTGGTCCTGGCCGGGCGTTCGCCGACGGCCCTGGCGGCGGCGCTGAGCGATCCCTGGCCGGGCAATGCGGAGACCGGCGCGCAACTGCTGGACGGCACCTTCGCGCTGGCCGGGCATAGCGTGAAATCCCCGTCGCGGCTCTGGTCGCCGAGCGGCGCGGCACGGGACTGGCTGGCGGCGCTGCACGGCTTCGAATGGCTCGCCGATCTGCGGTCGGTCGGCGGCGACGCGGCGCGCCGGCGGGCGCGGGACCTGGTGGGCGGCTGGCTCGCCGAGTATCAGCGCTGGGACCCCGTCGCCTGGGCGCCGGAGGTCACCGGCCGCCGCCTGGTCAGCTGGCTCGGCCAGTACGAGTTCTTCGCCGCCAGCGCCGAGATCGACTTCCGCCACCAGGTCCTGGACAGCCTGGCCCGGCAGGCGAGGCATCTCGATCACGCCTTGCCGGCCGGCCTCGCCGGAACCGAGGCAATCACCGCCTTCAAGGGACTGATTTATGCCGGCGTCAGCCTGCCCGGCGCCGCGGCCCTAGCGGACAAGGGCCTGGTCTTGCTGCAGCGCGCGCTCAACCGCCAGATCCTCGCCGACGGCGGCCATGTCGAGCGCAGCCCGCGCACCCAACTGACCGTGCTCCGGGACCTGATCGACATCCGTGCGGCCCTCCATGCCGGCGGCATCGAGACGCCGGTTGACCTGCAGACGACGATCGAGCGCATGGCGCCGCTGTTGCGCCTGTTCCGCCATGGCGACGGCGGGCTTGGCCTGTTCAACGGCGCCGAGGAGGCCGAAACCTGGCAGGTCGAAACGGTGCTGCAACGGGCCGGCGGCCGCCCGCGGCCCTTGAGCCTGGCGCCCCAGAGCGGATTCCAGCGGCTCCAGGCGGGCCGCACGGTGGTGTTGGTGGATGCCGGCTGCCCGCCGCCGCCGACCCGCGCCCGAGATGCCCACGCCGGCACCTTGAGCTTCGAGATGAGCGCCGGCCGTCACCGGCTGATCGTGAACTGCGGCTGCCATCCGGCGGGCCACCGCTGGAGCCGCGCCTACCGGGCCACCGCGGCCCACTCCACGCTGGTGGTGAACGACACCAACTCCTCGAAGATCTCGCCCGACGGGGCGCTGTCGAGGCGCCCGGAGACCGTCGCCTGCCGGCGCGAGGAGGCCGAGGGCAGCCATTGGCTCGACATGAGCCATGACGGCTACCGCGCGCCCTTCGGCTTGGTCCACCAGCGGCGCCTCTATCTCGCCGCCGGCGGCGAGGACCTGCGCGGCGAAGACTGCCTGGTCGGATCGGGCGGACACGATTTCACAATCCGCTTCCATCTCCATCCCGACGCGCGGGTAGCCTTGGCGCAGGACGGCGAGACCATCCTGCTGCGCGTTGGGCGCAGCGCCGGCTGGCTGTTTCGCGCCCGCGGCGCCGCGGCCGCGCTGGAGCCAAGCGTCTATCTCGGCCGCCCGGGCGAGGTTCGCCGCAGCCAGCAGATCGTTCTCTCCGGACGTACCGAGGCTGGCGAAACGACGGTGAAGTGGGCACTGCACAAGCAAGAGCGCCCGGCGAAAGCGCGGCCGGC
>JAUVQB010000127.1 GCA_030598385.1 Alphaproteobacteria bacterium
CGCCGCTCTCCGCCAAGACCCTCGTGATCGCCGCCGTCAACGTCGTCTTGCCGTGGTCAACGTGCCCAATCGTGCCTACGTTGCAGTGCGGCTTCGTACGCTCAAACTTCGCCTTTGCCATCGGTCCGCTAGTCCTTCTCAGGTCCCCGGGGGTTCAATCCTGGCCTGGTTCTCGCGCCTGGTTCTCGCGCGGTGATGCCGCGCGCGAGATCCGAAGCCCATGATCCCGTCCCTTGGGGGGGGGTCGCACCGCCGGCTTTTCAGGGCCGGCTTTTCATGCCGCTTGATCGAACGTCCTGCTCCCGTGAATGCACGACACCCCCCTGGCAGCCGCCAGAGGAGCCCCACACATGGAGCGGGTGACGGGAATCGAACCCGCCTAGCCAGCTTGGAAGGCTGGTGCTCTACCACTGAGCTACACCCGCGACCGCTATTCGCCCTCGCCGGCCGTATATTGCTGCAGGTATGGGAGTGCACACATCCGGAACTGGGGCGCAAGTGGTGGAGGGGGTTGGATTCGAACCAACGTAGGCGAAGCCAACGGGTTTACAGCCCGTCCCCTTTAACCACTCGGGCACCCCTCCTTCGGATCGCACGACGAGCAGCGCAACGGCGTGGCGAACTATGGTGATTTAACCCGAACTGTCAACTTCAAACATGACGAATGGCGCGCAATCGGCCAAGAATGTCAATCGGCCCTGCGCGGCCCCTGGGGAGCAACGGGCTCCCGTCGCCTAGACTGTAGGTAGGATCATGGCCAAACGCAAGCCCCGCAGCCAATCTCCGGACCGGCCCGCAGGTCGGCCGAGAAACTCTTCGCAAGGACCCAAACGGCCCCATAAATCCCCCGGAAAAGCGCCGACTGGTGGGCCCGCCAGGCCCGCCAGATCGCCCGCTAGGGGCGACGGCTACTGGCTCTATGGCTGGCACGCCGCCCGGGCGGCGCTGGCCAACCCGGCGCGCGCCATCCTCGGCGCCCGCGCCACGCCCGAGGCCCGGAGGCGCCTGGAGGCAGCGGCCCGCGCCGGCCTGGAGGACCGCGGGGTCACGCTCGACTCGGCGAGCCGGGGCGACTTGGACGCCCTGCTGCCGCCCGGCGCGGTCCATCAGGGCCTGGCCCTCGAGGTCCGGCCGCTCGCGCCGCCCGCCCTTGCCGACTGGCTGGACCGACCCGGCTTTGATAACCCGACGGGCGAGCGTGCGGTCCTCGTTGCCCTCGACCAGGTGAGCGACCCCCACAACGTGGGCGCCGTCCTGCGCTCCGCCGCGGCCTTCGGCGCTTTGGCCGTGCTCGCGCCCCGCCACGGCCAGGCGCCGGAGACCGGGGCCCTCGCCAAGGCCGCCTCCGGCGCCCTCGACCTCGTACCTTATATAGATGCCGGCAATCTGGCCCGGGCGCTGGGCCTCTTGAAGCAGCGGGGCTTCTGGATCCTCGGCCTGGCCGGCGACGCCGACCGGGAGCTGGCGGCGGCCGACCCCGGCGGGCCGCTGGTGCTGGTGCTGGGCGGCGAGGGCAAGGGCCTGCGCCGGCTTACCCGCGAGGCCTGCGACCTCATGGCGCGCCTGCCGACCCGGCCGCCGATCGACCAGCTCAACGTCTCCAACGCCGCCGCCGTCGCCCTCTACGAACTCTTGGGCCGGGAGAGGTAAGGCCCGCCTCCTACGGCACCAAATCGCACAGGCTGTACCACAGGAGGCCCAGCGCGAGGGCTGGCTTCTGCAGCATCCGGCCGCCGGGAAAGGCCCGGTGGGGCAGGCGGTCGAAGAGGTCGAATCGCGCCATCTGGCCGGCGACGGCTTCGGCCAGGACCTGGCCGACAAGGCCGCTCATGGCCACCCCCTCGCCGGAATAGCCCTGGGCGAAGGTGACCCGGGACCCGAGGCGCCCGACCTGGGGCATGCGGCTCGCGGTCATGGCGAGCGTCCCGCCCCAGGCATAGTCGATGGACGTATCGGCGATCTGGGGGAACAGGACCCGGATGCGGGCACCGAGAAAGCCCTTGGGATCGGGCTCGCGGAACGGCGAGGTCCCGCTCCGGCCGCCGAACAGCAGGCGCCTGTCGGCCGACAGGCGGTAATAGTTCAGGATGTGGTTGCTGTCGAAGACCGCGCAGTCCGCCGGTATAACCTGGGCCGCCCGGTCCTCGCCCAGGGGCTCCGTCGCCACGATGTAGGAGCCGACGGGCACATAGAGCCGGCGGATCTGCGGCACCAGGTCGCCGAGATAGGCGTTGCCGCAGAGGATCAGGTGATCGGCCACGACCCGGCCGCCTGGAGTCTCGGCGGTCACCTGCCCAGCGCCAGCGCCGAGGCCTTGCAGGGCCGTGACCGGCGAGCCCTCGTAGAGGCTCGCGCCCGCGGCTTCGGCCGCCGCGGCGAGGCCGAGCGCATACTTCAAAGGATGGAGATGGCCGACGCCGGGATCGTAGAGGCCGCCGATGTAGCGCGGCGAGTTTACATAGGCGAGCGCCGCTGCGCCGCTCTCGGCGAGGACCAGACCCTGGTATCCAAAGGTATCGCTCCAGAACTCCCGCGTCGCCTTGATCTCCTCCATGTGCCGCGGCTTGAGGGCGGCCTGGAAATTCCCCGGCTTCAATTCGCAGTCTATGTCGTGGCGTTCGACCCGGGTGCGGATCAGCGCCTTGGCGGCCTCGGCCAAGTCGAACAGGCGCCGGGCGTCGTCCCGGCCGACCCACCGGCTGAGCCGCGCCATGCTCGACGGATAGCCGCTGCCGATCTGCCCGCCGTTGCGCCCCGAGGCGCCCCAGGCGACCCGCTCAGCCTCCAGCACGACGACCCGGTAGCCGCGCTCGGCCAACTCGAGGGCGGCGGACAAGCCGGTGAAGCCGGCCCCCACGACGCAAACGTCGGCGCGGACGTCTCCGCCGAGGGCCGGGCGTTCGGCCGCCGCCGCGATGCTCGCGGCATAGTAGGACGGGACATGCGGTTCGGGCGTCATGATGGGACCGGTCCTTACGTCGCGCGCGGGCCCAGGGTCAAGCCGCCGGTCGCGCAAAAACCCTGCGCCGCGCCCAAACCGGACCGGTATCATCCGCTTGCCAGGCCGCCGGGCGCCGTGCTAGCGCTCTGGCGCCCGCGGTTCCTCTCCCTTCAGCACCGCGTTGCGATGCACGGCTCCAAGATGTTTTTAAGCGAGATTCCAATGAGTTCGATCGAGAAGTTCCTAAAAGATCACAAGATCGAAGAGGTCGAAATCCTGGTCCCGGACATGGCCGGAATCGCCCGCGGCAAGATCCTGCCGGCCGAGCGCTTCGTCGAGGGCATGAAGAAGAACGGCCTGAGAATCCCGGAAGCCCTCTTCGTGCAGACGGTGACCGGCGACTATCCGCGCGAAGACACGGTCACCGACCCGGCGACCTCGGATGTCTATCTAATCCCAGACCCCGATACCATCCGGATCGTGCCCTGGTATCCGGAACCCACCGCCCAGGTGATCTGCGATCCCTACTATTTCGACGGCAACGCCGTGGCGATCTCCGCAAGGCAGGTTCTGAAGCGGGTGATCGCGCTCTATGCCGAGAACAAATGGAAGGCCGTGGTGGCGCCGGAGCTCGAGTTCTTCCTGGTCGACGTCAACACCGACCCCGACTATCCGCTGGAGCCGCCCATCGGCCGTTCCGGCCGGCGCGAGACCAGCCGCCAGGCCTATGGCGTCGACGCGGTCAACGAGTTCGATCCCTTGTTCGAGGAAATCTATGACTTCTGCGAGGCGCAGGATATCGGTATCGACACGCTGATTCACGAGGCCGGCGCCGCCCAGATGGAGTTCAACTTCAACCACGGAGCGCCGCTCAAGCTGGCGGACCAAGCCTTCCTGTTCAAGCGCACGGTCCGCGAAGCCGGCCTGCGCCACAAGCTCTACGCCACCTTCATGGCGAAACCCATGCAGGGCGAACCCGGCAGCTCCATGCACATCCACCAGAGCGTCGTCGACGCCAAGAGCGGGCGCAACCTCTTCGGCCAGAAGAACGGCAAGGACACCGAGCTGTTTCACGCCCATATCGCCGGACTGCAGAAATACCTGCCTGCGGTGATGCCGCTCCTCGCGCCCAACGTGAACAGCTACCGCCGGCTGATCCCCTACTCCGACGCCCCGATCAACACCCACTGGGGTTACGACAACCGCACCGTGGGCTTTCGCGTGCCCCATTCGGAACCGGCGGCCCGGCGGGTCGAAAACCGGATCGCCGGGGCGGATGCGAATCCTTACCTGGCGCTGGCGGCGTCGCTCGCCTGCGGCTATCTCGGCATGACCGAAAAGCTCAAGCCGCGCGCGCCGGTGGAGGGCAGCGCCTACCGCCTGGCCCACACCCTGCCGCGCACGCTTTACGAATCCCTCGAGCACTTTACCGGCAGCAAATCGATCAAGAAGGCCTTGAGCGAGACCTTCGTGGAGGCCGTCAAGATCGTCAAGGAGACCGAGCTCCAGGCCTACCAGCAGGTGATCTCGTCTTGGGAACGCGAACACCTTCTGCTAATTGTGTAACTGCTGGCTGCTTTACGTTTAGCAGCTGGACCGAACGGCACCTGGAGTGGGCGCCATGAATCGTCGGAGCATCAGGGACGCAATCGCCAAGGCCGCAATCACCAAGGTCGTTGCGGCCGGGTCCGGACAGACCCGCCACGCCGAGCTGTTGATCCTTTGCGCCCGCGTCGATTTCAATCCATAGGGCGAATGCGCATTCCGCAATCTCTATCAGGTACTTGCCTGATTTTCTTCACGCAACGTCCAACACAGGATTGAAGACCATGACCATCCAAGCCGTGCGCAACACCACCGCCCGGTGGCGCGACCTCGACATGCGCCACCACCTGCATCCCTTCACCGACACGCGCCAGCTGACCGAAGCCGGCGGCAGTCGGATCATCACCAAGGCCGAAGGCGTCTGGCTCGAGGATTCCGAGGGCGCGCGCATCCTCGACGGGATGGCCGGCCTGTGGTGCGTCAACATCGGCTATGGGCGTAAGGAACTAGCCGACGCCGCCCACAACCAGATGATGGAGCTGACCTACTACAACACCTTCTTCCAGACCGCGACGCCGCCCTCGGTCGAGCTGGCCGACAAGCTGAGCGCGCTCACGCCGGAGGGCCTGAACCACGTGTTCTACGGCTGCTCCGGCTCCGAGGCCAACGACACCCTGGTGCGCCTCCTGCGCTATTACTGGAACCTGAAGGGGCAGCCCGAGAAGAAGACCTTCATCAGCCGCCACAATGCCTACCACGGCAGCACCTTGGCGGCGGCGAGCCTCTCCGGCATGACCGCCATGCACGAGCAGACCGACTTGCCCCTGCCCGGCTTCGTCCATGCCG
>JAUVQB010000436.1 GCA_030598385.1 Alphaproteobacteria bacterium
ACGGCTATTGCGCCGATATCTCGCGCGCTTGGGTCTGCGGCGGCGCGCCGAGCGACGAGCAACGCCGGCTCTATGCCCTGGCCTACGAGCAGATTCAGCACAACAAATCGCTCCTCAAGGCCGGCAACACCTTCCGCGAGGTCTCGGAGCAGGCCTGGCCGATCCCCGAGGACTGCCTGTCGAACCGCTACGGCAGCGTGATGCACGGCGTCGGCCTGGCCGACGAGTACCCCTCGTTCAAGCATTGGGTGGACTACCCGGCGAGGGGCTACGACGGGGTCCTCGAGGCCGGCATGACGCTCTGCGTCGAGTCCTTCATCGGCGTCGAGGGCGGCCGGGAGGGCGTCAAGCTGGAGGAGCAGGTCTTGATCACCGAGGACGGCATCGAGCAGCTCTCCGCTTATCCCCTCGAAGAGGACTGGCTTTAAAATCCAGTCAGTCCTGGGCCGCAGGTTTGCGCCATGGCGCTTTCAAGTGCGATCGGATAGACCAGGGTTTCGAAATTCCGCAAGAGGACAGGATAGCCCTTGGCCGAACCTGCCATGTCATCCCGGCTGCAGGCGTTGGTCCGTCGTTCGGTGGCCCTACATCAAAGCGGGCGCCTCGACGAGGCCGAGGCCTTGTACCGCCAGGTTCTGCAAAGCGATTCGGCGAACCCCGACGCCCTGAACCTGCTCGGAGTCCTCATTGCCCAGCGGGGCCGGCCGGCGGAAGCCGCCCGACTGATCCGCGAGGCGATCGCCCTCAAGCCCGGCGTCGCGGATTTTCATTGCAACCTGGGACACGTCGAACGCATGCGGGGCGAGGCCGCGGCCGCCGAAACGGCGTATCGCGAGGCGTTGCGATGCGAGCCCGGCGGTGCCGCCGCCGCGCCGGCGCTGGGTGTGATGCTGGGCGAGGCCGGTCGATTGAACGAAGCGGAGGCGGTCTACCGCAGCGCTCTGGCGGTTGAGCCGAATCTACCGGACATCTGGTTCAATCTGTCCGCCGTGCTCAACCGGCTTGGCCAGGTGCAGGAGGCGGAACACGCGCTGCGGCGGGTCATCGAGCTTCGTCCCAAGGATGTCGCCGCCTACGCCAATCTCGCCATGCTCATGCTCAAGTGCGCGAAGATCGACGCCGCGGTCGAGGCGGGCCGCCGGGGCCTCGCGGTCGAGCCCAATTCGGGGGAGCTTCATTTCGCCTTGGGCAGGGCCCTTCGGCGGCGCGGCGACTACCGGGAAGCGGCCGACGCCTTCCGCGCGGCGCTGGCCTGCGATCCGGGCTTGGCCGGCGCCCATTCGGGCCTGATCAGGGTTCTCAGGCTGGCGGGCGAGCTCGAGGCGGCCGTGGCCGCCGGCCGGGAAGCCGCGGCGGCGCCAGGCGCGCGCCCGCTAGTACATGCGGAGCTTGGCCTGGCCTTGGCCGAACTCGGGCGCTTCGATCAGGCGCTGGCGGCTTTCGAGGACGGCGTGGCCAAGGATCCCCATCAAGTCTCCTGTTTTGCCGAGATGGGTTGGCTCCTGCGGCGGCTCGGGCGCGATGCGGAAGCCGAGCGCCTGCTGGATTTCGACCGGCTGGCGTCGCGCCGGGAGATCACGGAGGTGCCTGGCTATCAAAGCGTGGACTGCTTCAACCGAGATTTGGCGGCCTACATTCTCGCCCGGCCCGATCTGGTCGGAGACCTTCCGGAGACCGCCACCCAGCAAGGCCAGCAGACCGCGACTCTTTTTTCCGACGTGGCCGGGCTCCCACAGACTCTCAAAACCTTGATCGAGACGGCCTGTCGCGACTATGTCGCGCAAAACCAGGGGCCAGGCGGCCCGGCCTTTTTCGCATCGCCCCCGGCCGACTGGACCTTGAACTCGAACGCGGTCGTCTTGCGCTCCAGCGGATACCAGGACGCCCACATGCATCCCTCGGGCTACGTTTCCGGGGTCTACTACGTCCAGGTACCCTCCGAGGTCGCGGCCGGAGACGGCGAGGCGGGCTGC
>JAUVQB010000453.1 GCA_030598385.1 Alphaproteobacteria bacterium
AAAGGCGTCTGCCAAGACCGGCAGGTCCGGATCCAAGCGCAAGGCCGCGGAGCCGGGCGTCGATCCCGAGGTCCTGCTCGGCCACTACCGCGACATGCTGTTGATCCGCCGCTTCGAGGAGAAGGCCGGCCAGATGTACGGCATGGGCCTGATCGGCGGCTTCTGCCATCTCTATATCGGCCAGGAGGCCGTGGTGGTCGGTATGCAGGCGGCGATCGGCCAGGGCGACAGCGTGATCACCTCCTACCGCGACCATGGCCACATGCTGGCCTGCGGCATGGACCCAAAGGGCGTGATGGCGGAGCTAACCGGCCGGCGCGGCGGCTATTCCAAGGGCAAGGGCGGCTCCATGCACATGTTCAGCCGGGAGCAGGGCTTCTACGGCGGCCACGGCATCGTCGGCGCTCAGGTGCCGCTCGGCACCGGCATCGCCTTCGCCCACAAATACCGCCAGGACGGCCATGTCTCCCTGACCTATCTGGGCGACGGCGCGGTCAACCAGGGTCAGGTCTACGAGGCCTTCAACATGGCGTCCTTGTGGAGCCTGCCCGTGGTCTACGTGATCGAAAACAACAAGTACGGCATGGGCACCTCGATCGAGCGCGCCTCGGCCCGCACCGACCTCTACCACCGCGGCAACGCCTACGGCATTCCCGGCCACCAGGTCGACGGCATGGACGTGAGCACGGTCAGGGAGGCGGGTGAAAAGGCCGTGGCCCACGCGCGCGGCGGCAAGGGCCCGGTGATCCTCGAGATGTCGACCTACCGCTACCGCGGCCATTCCATGTCGGACCCGGCCAAATACCGCAGCAAGGAAGAGGTGCAGAAGGTGCGCCAGGAGCGCGACCCCATCGACCGCATCAAGGAGCAGTTGCTCGCCGCATCGGGAGATGGCATCGACGAGCTTCGCCTCAAGGAGATCGACAAGGAAATCAAGGCGATCGTCACCGAGGCCGCCGATTTCGCCCAGAGCGACCCGGAGCCCGACCCCGCCGAGCTGACGACCGACATTTACACCGCCCACCCGGCCGCCTAGGCCGCCTGGGCGGGGGCCTGAGGCGGACGCATCCGCTTCGCAACCCGCGAGATGAGAGCCATGCCGATCCAAATCCTGATGCCCGCCCTTTCGCCAACCATGACCGAGGGCACGCTCGCCAAATGGCACGTGAAGGAAGGCGACCAGATCACCTCCGGCGACGTGATCGCCGAGGTCGAGACCGACAAGGCAACCATGGAGGTCGAGACCATTGACGAGGGCACCGTCGGGCGCCTGCTGATCGCCGAGGGCGCCGAGGGCGTGCCGGTCAACCAGGTGATCGCCCTCTTGCTGGAAGACGGCGAGGACGCCAGCGCGCTCGACGGCGCAGGTGCCGGCGCCGCGCCGGCCGCGCCTCAACCGACGGCTGAGGCCGCCGCCGCCCCGGCCGCGGCTCCCGCAACGGCAGCCGTTGCCCCCCAGGCCGAGCCGGAATGGGCTGGCGCGACCGTGACGCTCACCGTACGCGAGGCGCTCCGCGACGCCATGGCCGAGGAGATGCGCGCCGATGACATGGTCTTCCTGATGGGCGAGGAAGTCGCCCAATATCAAGGCGCCTACAAGGTCAGCCAGGGATTGCTGGAAGAATTCGGGCCCCGGCGGGTTATCGATACGCCGATTACCGAACACGGGTTCACCGGGCTTGGCGTCGGCGCGTCGTTCGGCGGGCTCAGGCCGATCGTCGAGTTCATGACCTTCAACTTCGCCATTGTGGCGATGGACCAGATTGTCAACAACGCGGCCAAGACGCTTTATATGTCAGGCGGACAGTTTCCCGTACCCATGGTGATGCGTGGAGCGGGCGGCTCGGCCGCGCAGGTGGCGGCCCAGCATTCCACC
>JAUVQB010000285.1 GCA_030598385.1 Alphaproteobacteria bacterium
CCTGGGCGTCGCGCAGGGGATCGTCTTCCTGCTCGAACAATCCCAGGTGAAGATGCTCGCCCCACACTGGCTCCATGGCGACGCGAAAGCCGCGCGCGTAGAAGTCCCGAGTTTCGGTGAGATTGCGCTCTCGTCTTGTGTCGGCCAAGGCTGCTGCTGCCGGTTCGGGGCCGCCGGTCCCGGTTGCAGGTGTGGCGCTCAAGCTGAAAGATAGCCGGCCTGGGCGGGGGCGGATAGGGGGGCGTCCAATGTTGCTTCTGGATTGTCCTGCCGCGGGCCTGTACCGAAGAAGGCGCGTGCTCCGCTGTGACAATCGTCACGCTAACGCGAGACTAGATGTGACTCTTTGAGGTTTTCTGTGGTTATGAGTTCGGCTGTCCCGCGCGCCTAGGGCATCGGGAAATGCATCGCCGCCACACCCGGGTCGAGCGCGGCGGCGGCAGAAAAACCTATGGTATTAGAGTCGGTTAGTGAGATTCTATAGTGGTTCGGCACAAGGGCGGTCGTCAGCCCGGGATCGCCGTCGGCACGAATGTCGGGGCTTGGGCTTAGATGCCGCCGGAGAACAAGGTGGCCATGATGACGATCGCGGGACCGCCGACCGCGATGCCGCCAAGCACGAACAGACCGTCAATCATATAACCTTTGAATTCCTGCCAAGCCATTGTCTTAACTCCGAAATGCCTGTTTGGGCGTGTTTCTGAGGCTGGCTTTATAGCCGCATCCACGAAAGCCGTCTGTGACGCACGTCACATTTTGTGATTTTTTTTGGAGTTTTGTGGAATTTGTTTGAATTGTCAAGCCCCTAGACCCGGCCCCTGCACTGGTTGGCGCTAAAAAAATACTTTGAATCAATAGATTAGGGGAATTTTTCTGGAGTTCATGCGCCTCGATGATTGGGATCCCATGGGTAAAATCCCGCATCAAAACGCCAATTGAGTCGAACGGATGCTTGGGTAGCGCGCCGGCTGCGGCCCCGGGGCACCCGAGATTACGAGAATTTAATGCGCCGGTCAGGCGGTGTTCATGCCGGGTCCTTATCTGAGGAATTGTGGGCGTGCGAGCCTCGTCGAGGCGCGTGGCGTCCCCGTTCTGGACCCCCGTCCCGGACCGATGCAAAAGCGGGAGAAGTTTGGCATGCGAAATGGATCTTGGGTGGCTTACAGGCCTAGGACCGCGGTCACCGCCGCGGCCCTCGCGACTTTGATGATCGGCGGCGCCGGCTTGGCGCTGGCCGGTTCGGAATCTACGCAATCCACTGCGGCGCCATCCGGTATGGCGCTGAGCGCGGCGGCCCAGTCGGCGGGCGCGGTCGCGCCCCTGTCGGGCTTCGCCGACATCGTCGACAGCGTGCGCCCGGCGGTGGTCAACATCGAGGTGGTGCGCGACGGCGGCCGACGCCCGGATTCGGACGAATCCGAGGATGGATTCGAACGCTTCGGCGAATTCTTCGAGCGTTTCTTCGACGAGGAGGGCGAAGGTCCCGGCGCCGAGGGCGAGGACGAGACGAGAGAATCCTTGCGGCGCTGGTTCCGCGAGTTTCAGGACCGCCGGCATGAAGGAGAAGGCCACGAGGGCGAACAAGGCCATGGCCACGGCCAGCGGCACGCGATGCCCCGCGGAATGCCTCTGCGAGTGGCCGGAGCCGGCTTCATCATCGATGCCGAGGGCACCATCGTGACCAACAATCACGTCGTGGCCGGGGCCGGCCGTATCCAGGTGACCTTGAGCGACGGCCGCAGCTTCGAGGCCACACTCGTCGGCCGCGATCCGGCCACCGACCTGGCGGTCATCGAAATCGACTCCGAGACGCCCTTGCCCTTCGTCGCGTTCGGCGACTCCGACGCCGCCCGGGTCGGCGATTGGGTGCTGACGATCGGCAATCCCTTCGGCCTCGAAAACAGCGTGGCCATGGGGATCATTTCGGCGCGCGGCCGCAGCATCGGCGCCGGCCGCTACGACGATTTCCTGCAAATCGATGCGCCGATCAACCGCGGCAATTCGGGCGGCCCGGCGTTCAACACCAGGGGCGAGGTGATCGGCGTCAACACCGCGATCTTCTCGCCCAGCGGCGGTAGCGTGGGCATCGGCTTCGCCATCCCCTCGGATATGGTGCAGGAGATCGTGGCCGAGCTCGAGGATGAGGGCCGGGTCGAGCGCGGCTGGCTCGGCGTGCGCATCCAGCCGGTCACCGAAGAGCTGGCCGAAGGCCTCGAGCTGGACGAGGCCAAGGGCGCGCTGGTCGCCGAAGTGACCGACGACAGCCCCGCCGAGGCCGCGGGCCTAGCGGCGGGCGATGTGGTCCTGTCGGTGAACCGCAAGCCGATCGACGACGTGCGGGACCTGACGCGCACCATCGCGCGGCTCGATCCGGGCGAAGACGCCGAGCTCGGATTGTGGCGCCGGGGCGAGGCGGCCAAGGTGACGGTGCGGCTCGCCGCCTTTCCCGAGCCCGAGCAAGTGGCGCTCGGCGATTCCGGCCGACCGAAGTCCGGCGAGTCCGTAATGGGCATGCGTCTGGCCGAGCTGGACGAGAGGGCCCGCGAGGCCTTCGACATAGAGGAAGAGACCGAAGGCGTCCTGATCACCGCAGTCCGGCCGGACTCTTGGGCCGCCCGCAAGGGGCTGCGCCGCGGCGATGTGATCGTACAGGCCGGTTTCGCGCCGGTCTCCAGCCCCGCCGAGGTGGCTGCCGCGGTCGAAACGGCCAGGCAAGAGGACCGCAAGGCCGTTCTCGTGCTGATCAGTCGCGAAGAAGAGGAGCGATTCGTAACCCTCCCGCTGCGTGACGCCTGATCCGGCGCTGCGGCAGTGCGGCAGGCATCCCGCCCGCGTGACCCCCAGCACGGGCGGGATGCCGCTGTTTCCGGCTGCTGCTGCCGCAAGAGTGTATTGTTGGCGCGGTCGCGCGGACGCCTTGCACTGCCGGTTACAATCGCCATTCTATTCGCAAATCGGTACCGGCCGGTACGGCCCGGAGGGTTGCATGAAGATCCTGGTCATCGAAGACGACGCCGAAAGCGCCCGCTATATCTCCAAGGGCCTGCGGGAGACCGGGCTTGTGGTGGATATCGCCTCCGATGGGCGCGAGGGCTTGATCCGCGTGCTCAGCGAGGACTACGACCTGGCCATCG
>JAUVQB010000122.1 GCA_030598385.1 Alphaproteobacteria bacterium
CGGCGATTTCGAGGAGGCGACCGAGCGGTTGCAGGCGGCGCTCGCCGTGGCCGAGGGTTTCGGCAGTACGGATGCCCGCCTCGGCGAAACCCTCTTGGCATTGGGCGCCACCCACTACGAGGGCGGAGACTATGTCGCGGCGCTCGGGCCACTGGAACGGGCCGTGTCGGTTCTCGAAGATTCTACAGGACCGGAGTCGACCAAACTGGCCAGCGCGCTCAACGCGCTCGCACTGGTATACGGTCATCAGGGCCGCCCGGAAGATGCCCGGCCGCTCTATCGGCGCGCCTTGTCGATCTACGAGGAGGCCCTCGGTACGGAGCATCCGCACGTCGCCCTCGTGGTGGAGAATCTGGCCGGCCTCGCGCTCATGGCCGGGCAATACGAGGACGCCGAGCCTCTCTTCGCCAGGGCGCTGGCCATAAAGGAACAGAGGTACGGCCGGCGAAGCCCCGATCTGATCGACACGCTTCAGAACTATGCCCTGGTCCTCTCCTATCTCGGACGCGAAAAGGATGCGGATGAGCTCGACGCCCGGGCCGCCGCGATTCTGGAGCGCACGAACGGCTCGGGCACGCCCTGACGAAGGCACACGCCTGTCGCGCGATCTCACCCCGGCGGACGAGTCGCAGGATTGGCAGGCGGACTGGCCCGCGTACTGGCCCGGCGGCTTGGCGCGCCGGTTTCGCGCCTGGCGATGTAAAGCCCGGCGGCCGAGACGATCACAGCGCCGATCCAGATCTCTACGCCAGGCTGCTCACGCCAGATGAGCCATCCGAACAAGGCGCCCCAGATCAGCGCGGTGTAGTCGAAGGGCGCCAGGGCCGATACCGGCGCATGGCTGTAGGCCCGGATGATGCAAAAGGCCGCCACGCCGCCAACCAACCCGATGAGCACGAAGAACTTGACGTCCTCGGCCGCGGGCGGCTGCCAGACGAAAGGAAGAAACGGCAGGCTCCAGGCGCCGGCGAATATAGTCGAGTAAGCCAAGAGGGCGACGTTGGTCTCGGTCCGGGTCATGCGCCGGGTCAGCATGACGAGCAGAGAAAAGGCGAAGGCCGACCCCAGCACCAGCAGCGCTTCGGGGCGAAACGCCGCGCTGCCCGGTTGCACCATGATGAGCGCGCCAATGAATCCGATGGTCACGGCGCCCCAGCGGCGGGCGTCCACGGCTTCGCCCAGCAGCGGCCCGGCCAGCGCGGTGACGAACAGCGGCGCCGTGAAGGCCACGGCAATGGCCTCGGCCAGCGGCAAGTGCTGCAGAGCTTCGAAGAACAGTAGCAGCGCGACGAACAGCAGCGAGGCGCGCAGAATGTGCAACGGCAGCCGACGGGTCCGCAGGCTGGCGAGGCCGCCGCTGCGCCAGACGAAGACGGCGACGGGCAGCAGGCCGAAGAAATAGCGAAAGAAGAGGATCTGCACCGCGGGATAGTCCCGGCCGAGCCATTTGGCCAGGACGTCCACCACGGCGAAACAAACGACCGCGCTCAGGTCGAAGCCGATGCCCCTGCCGATCCGGTCGCCGGCGCGTTCGCCGGGCCGCGCGCCGGACTGCTTACCGGATTGCGCGACAGCATTAGAAGAACCGTTCCTCACGTCGCTCACAAACTCGCTCGTTTGCCCATCGGCACCTCCGCTACCCCATTCCGCTGCCGCTGCCAATGGGCTTGGGGCTACTTTCGAAGCTGCGGCGCCGGGCGTAGTCTGCGTTATCATGTCGGTCAACAACTGGAATATCAGCCGGATCAGGTGATGGCCATGACGACGGATCCGAACGCCGCCTGCCGCTTGGCCGTCGACATCGGCGGCACCTTCACCGACGCCGTGCTCGAGGCAGGCGGCGTCAAGATCACCCAAAAGGTCCTGACCACTCCGGCCAACCCGGCCGAGGGATTCATGGCGGCGGTCGAGCAGGTCCTGGCGGCTGGGGAGATCGCGCCGGGCGCGGTCGATTTGATCCTCCACGGCACCACCCTCGCCACCAACGCGCTCATCGAGCGCAAGGGCGCCAAGACGGCGCTGATCGTCAGCGAAGGCCATCGCGATTCCCTGGAAATGGCCTACGAGAACCGCTTCGATCAATACGACATCCAAGCCGAGCGGCCGGCCCCATTGGCACCGCGCGATCTGCGCTGGCCGGTGGCCGAGAGGATGGATTGGCGCGGGCGAATTCTCACGCCCCTCGACGAGGGCTCGGTCGCGGCCTGGCTGCCGGAGATCGAGCGTCAAGGCATCGAAAGCCTGGCCGTCGGCCTGCTGCACGCCTATGCCAACCCGACCCACGAACAACGCATCGCGGAGATCGTCAAGGCCGCCTATCCAAGCCTTTACGTCTCGCTCGCCTCCGAGGTCTGCCCCGAGGTGCGCGAGTACGACCGTCAATCCACGACGGTCGCCAATGCCTATGTTCAGCCGCTGATCGCCCGCTATCTGGCGGATCTCGAGGCCCGGCTCGATGAGGGCGGCTTCGACTGCCCCTGCCTGCTGATGACCTCGGGGGGCAGCCTGGTCACCATAGGGACCGCGGCGGCGCATCCGATCCGCCTGGTCGAATCCGGACCTGCCGGGGGTGCCGTTCTGGCCTCCGCGATCGCCCGGGAGCTCAGCGAAGACCGGGTGCTTTCCTTCGACATGGGCGGCACCACGGCCAAGATCTGCCTGATCGACGACGGCGAGCCCCTGCTGTCTCGATCTTTCGAGATCGACCGCGCCCACCGCTTCATGAAAGGCAGCGGGCTGCCGGTGAAGATCCCCGTGGTGGAAATGGTGGAGATCGGCGCCGGCGGCGGCTCCATCGCCGAAGCCGATGCCCTGGGACGCATCGCCGTCGGGCCCGAGAGCGCCGGAGCCGACCCGGGCCCCGCCTGCTACGGGCGCGGCGGCACGCGGGCAACCGTAACTGACGCGAACCTAAGGCTGGGCCGCATCGACCCGGAAGACTTCGCGGGCGGAACCATGACCCTCGACGACGACGCGGCGGAGACGGCGCTCGGTCGCGGTCTCGGCGACGCGCTTCACCTGGACGCAACCGCCGCCGCCCTGGGCGTAATCGAGATCGTCGACGAGAACATGGCAAGCGCCGCGCGGGTTCACGCGGTCGAGCGCGGCAAGGAGGTTTCGGCGCGCACCATGATCGCCTTCGGCGGCGCGGCGCCCCTGCACGCCGGGCGCCTGGCCGAGAAGCTGGGCATCGAGCGGGTCATCGTGCCGAACGATGCCGGCGTCGGCTCGGCGGTCGGCTTCCTGACCGCGCCGGTCGCCTACGAAGTGGTCCGCTGCCGCTACGCCAAGCTGGGGGATCTCGATCCGGGTGAACTCGGCCAGCTGTTCGAGACGATGCGCGCGGAGGCCAACGCGGTCGTTCGCCTCGGCGCACCGGCGGATCCGCTCACCGAAACCCGCCACGCCTATCTGCGCTACGTCGGCCAGGGTCACGAGGTGAAGGTGACGCTGCCGGCAGACCCCCGCGCTGCGATCGACGGCGCGGCGCTGCGCCGTGCCTTCGAGGCAGACTACCAGGCCCAGTATGGCCGGACGGTGCCCGATCTCGATATCGAGGCGCTGACCTGGGGCCTGACGGTTGCAGCCGCGCGCCGGCCCAACGATCAACCGCATGCGCCGCCCGAGCGAGTCCCGGCGCCGGCCGCTTCGCAGCATCGCCGGCTGCGCGCCCCGGGCACCGACGGCGCTCTGGACGCCTCGGTCTTTCGCCGCGCCGACCTCGCGCCAGGCATGGAGATCGACGGGCCGGCCCTCGTCGTCGAGGACCAGACCACGACTGTCGTGCCAGCCGGGGCCCGAGCCGCGGTCAACGGGCGCGGCGACCTGGTGCTTCGACTGGGCCGGTCCGAGGCCCACGAAAGCGCCGGGTGCCGCGCCGCGGCAGCCGCCTCCGAGCTGCGGCGCCAGGTCATCTGGAACCGCATGATTTCGATCGTCGAGGAGCAAGCCCAGGCGATCATCCGGACGGCCTTTTCAACCACCGTGCGCGAGGCCGGCGACCTGTCCGCCGGGATCTTCGATTTGGACGGCCGGATGCTCGCCCAGGCGGTGACCGGCACGCCGGGCCACGTCAATGCCATGGCCGCCTCCGTCGGCTTTTTCTTGCAGCGCTATCCGCCGGAGGTCATGCGCGACGGCGACGTCTACGTCACCAACGACCCCTGGCAGGGCACCGGGCATCTGTTCGATTTTACCGCCGTAACCCCGACCTTCCGAGGAGGCCGTCCGGTCGCGCTGTTCGCCTGCACTGTGCACGTGGTGGACATCGGCGGCCTCGGCTTCGGCCCCGACGCCGGGCAGGTCTACGAAGAGGGCCTCTGCATCCCCATCATGCCGCTGTTCGAACGGGGCGAGGCCAGCCGGCCGCTGTTGGCGATCTTGCGCGCCAACGTGCGCGAGCCCGACCAGGTGGTCGGCGACCTCTATTCGCTAGCCGCCTCCAACGAGATCGGCGGCCGCCGCCTTGTCGAGATGATGGACGAGTTCGCGCTCGATAGCCTGGAGGAGGCGGGCGATCACATCATCGAAACCTCGCGCGCGGCCATGCTGGCGGAAATCGCTGCGCTGCCCGCCGGGGTCTACGACAACGAGATGACCGTCGACGGCTTCGACCGGCCGGTCCGGCTCGCGGCCCGCATGACCATCACGGCGGACGGGATCACCGTCGACTTCGACGGCACCTCGCCGGTCTCGCCTTACGGCATCAACGTGCCCCTCACCTATACCCAAGCCTACGCCTCGTTCGGTATCCGTTGCATCGTCGGCGGCGCCATTCCCAACAATGCCGGCTCTCTGGCGCCGATCCAGGTGCGCGCGCCGGCCGGCTCGATCCTCAACGCCGAGCGCCCTTGCGCCGTGGCGATCCGCCACGTGGTCGGCCAGATGCTGCCCGACGTGGTTCTCGGCTGTCTCGATCAGGTCCTGCCCGGCCGGGTGCCCGCCGAGGGCAGCTCCAGCCTATGGAACCCGATGCTTTCCGGCGGCCACGGTCAGGTGGGCGCAGCCGGCTATGGGAGCGCCGCCCCCTTCTCCGTCACCATCTTCCACTCGGGCGGCACCGGCGCGCGGCCCGGCAAGGACGGCCTTTCGGCCACCGCCTTCCCTTCCGGGGTCAAGAACACCCCGGTCGAGATCACCGAAACGGTGGCGCCGCTCGTCTTCCGGCGCAAGGAGCTCAGGGCCGGTTCGGGCGGCGCCGGGCGATTTCGCGGCGGCCACGGCCAGGTGATCGAAATCGTCCACGCCGAGGGCGCGCCTTTCGCCGTCTTCGCCCTGTTCGACCGCATCGATCATCCGGCGCGGGGCCGCAGCGGCGGCACGGCCGGTGCGGCGGGTCGCGTGGCGCTCGGAAGCGGCCCATCTCTCAAGGGCAAGGGCAAGCAGGTCGTCCCGGCCGGCGA
>JAUVQB010000468.1 GCA_030598385.1 Alphaproteobacteria bacterium
CGCTGCGGCGCGATCAGGCCCTTGTCCTCGTAGAACCTGAGCGCCCGCGGCGTCACGCCCAGGTCGTTCGCCAATTCGGTGACCGAGTAGAGCTCTGGCATGTTAGCCGCCCCTAGGCCTCCGTCTCGGCCTGCCCATCGGGCTGCCCATCGGCCTGCCCTGCGGCCGCCCGCCGGGCCTGCTCCTCGGCCACCAACTCCTTCTTGGAGAGCTTGCCTATCATGGTTTTCGGCAGTTCGTCGCGGAACTCCACGTGACGCGGACGCTCGATCCGCGACAGCTTGTCTTCGAGGAAAGCCAACAACTCCTCGGCACTCAACGCTTGGTCCGGTTTGAGGCGCACGTAGGCCTTGGGCACCTCTCCCTTGTCCTCGTCCGGGACGCCGACGACCGTGACTTCAGCGACGGCCGGATGGCGGTAAATCGCCTCCTCCACCACGCGAGGATAGACGTTGTAGCCCGAGCAGATGATGAGGTCCTTGATGCGGTCGATGAGGAACAGGAATCCGTCTTCGTCGAGATAGCCGACGTCGCCGGTGTGGACCCAACCGTTTTTGAGGGTCTTGGCGGTCGCCTCGGGGTTATCCCAGTAGCCCGCCATGATCTGCGGCCCGGCGATGCAGACCTCGCCCGGCTCGCCGACTGCGAGCGCCGTCTCGCGCGCCTCCAGCGCGCGGATTTCGATCTGGGTGCCGGGCAGCGCCAGGCCGACCGACCCGTCCTTGCCGACGCCGACCCGGGCGGCATCCTGCCGGATCGCGCTCTTCAGCGGATTGCAGGTCACCACCGGCGAGGTCTCGGTGAGGCCGTAGCCTTCGACCAGGCGGCAGCCGGTGAGGGCCTCGAACTCGTTGCGAATCTCCGACGGCAGGGGTGCGCCGCCGGACAGGCAGAACTCGAGCGATTGCAGGTCCTCGGGGCTCAGCTTGGGATATTCCAGTAGGGCGTGGAACAGGCTCGGCACGCCGGGGAACTGGGTCGGCTGGCGTCGCCTCAGAGCCTTCATGACCATGGCGATCTCGAAGCGCGGCAGGAGCACCAGTTCGGCCCCGATCAAGATACCCATGTTCATCACCACCGTCATGGCGAAGACGTGGAAGAGAGGCAGCACGCCGATGATGCGCGCCTCGCCCTCCTGTATGTCCGGGTCCCACATGGCGACCTGGCGCGCGTTGGCTGCGATGTTGGCATGGGTCAGCATGGCGCCCATGGGAACGCCCGTGGTGCCGCCGGTGTACTGGAGGACGGCGACGTCCTCCTGGGGCGAGATGGCGACTGGCTTGAATCCGCCGTCGTTGTCGGTCAGATCGGCGAAGGTGACATGCAGCCCGTCCTCCGGCAGCTCGGCGATGCGGCCGCGACCGAGAAACCTGAACAGGCTGGACTTGGCGAACGGCAGCGCCTCGGCCATGGAGCAGACCACCACCCGCTCGAGCGACGTGCGCCCGAGCGACGTGCTGACCTTGGGCAGGGTGAGCCGCAGGTCCATGGTCACCATGATCCGGGTCCCGGAATCCTGGATCTGGCGCTCGATCTCTTCGGCGACATAGAGCGGGTTGAAATTGACCACCGTGCCGCCGGCCTTCAGGACGGCGTAATAGCAGATCACCGCATAGGGCGAGTTGGGCAGCAGCAAGCCGACCCTGACGCCCTTGCGGACCCCCAGGCCCTGGAAACCCTTGGCCGCCCGTTCGACCAGCCCGCCGATCTCCTCATAGCTATACTTCCGCCCGAGGAATTCGACGCAAGCGTTTGACCCATAGAGCGCAACACTGCGATCCAAG
>JAUVQB010000114.1 GCA_030598385.1 Alphaproteobacteria bacterium
AAGAAGCGGCTGCGGCAGAGGCGCCAACCGAGGCAGCCCCAGCGGCGGAAACCCCTGCGGAAGACGTGCCGGCGGAAGACGCCCCGGCCGAGGAGACGCCCGCCGAGGAGACGCCCGCTGAAGAAGCTCCTGCGGAAGAAGCGCCCGCCGAGGAAAGCGCCCCAGAGGAAAGCGTCCCAGAGGAAAGCGCCGCTGAGGAGGGTGCGGCCAAGGAGGGCGATGCCGAGGAGGGCGCCGCAGAAGAGAGCGCTGCGGAGGAAGAAAAGAAGGCGTGAGCGGTCGCGCTCACCCCTTGAGCCGGAGGCCGGGATCTTGGGCGAAGAGCGGGTCTGCTTGGGCGAGGTGGTTGGCGTGCACGGCGTCAAGGGCTTGGTGCGCGTGCGCCCCTTCACCGAGGAGCCGGAGGCATTTACCGCCTATGGCGCGCTGCAGGACGAAAGGGGGCGTCGACTGACCCTCGAGGCGGTCGGCCGGGCCAAAGGCGTGGTGCTCGCCAGAATCGAGGGTGTCGCCGACCGCACCCAGGCCGAAGCGCTGAAGGGCACCCGGCTCTATATCGCGCGTGCGGCCCTGCCGGCGATCGAGGAGGCGGAGACCTATTACCACGCGGACCTGATCGGTCTTATGGCGGAAAATGCCGACGGACAAACGTTGGGGCGGGTGACGGCGGTTCATGACTTCGGCGCCGGCGATCTGCTGGAGGTCGCGCCCGAACCGGAGGCCGGCCGCCCGGGTCGTAGTGGCCGCGGTGACAGCCTGCTGGTCCCCTTCACCCGCGAAGCGGTGCCGGAGATCGACCTGGAGGCGGGCCGGGTCGTGGTGTTGCTTCCGGAAGCTGCCGATGGGGTGGAGCAAGCTGAAGGGGACAGGATGGACGGGACGAGCGATGAGCGCTGATGCGGAGAGAATCTGGCGCGCCACCGTGCTCACGATGTTTCCGGAGATGTTTCCGGGCCCCCTCGGCCTGAGCCTGGCCGGCCGCGGCCTGGAACGCGGGCTTTGGGCCATGGATGTGCTGGACATTCGGGTATTCGCGCGCGATAAACACCGCTCCGTTGACGACGAGCCGTTCGGTGGCGGACCGGGTATGGTCATGCGCGCCGATGTCGTCGACGCGGCGCTGGCGGCGGTGGAAGGGCGGCCGGGCCCGGTGGTGTATCTGACCCCGCGGGGCCGCCTGCTGGATCAGGCCCTGGTGTGGAAATTGGCGGAAGGTCAGGGTGTGACCCTGCTCTGCGGCCGTTACGAAGGGATCGACCAGCGGGTCTTGGAGGCTCGCGCCGTTGAAGAGGTGAGTGTCGGAGATTATGTACTGTCCGGCGGCGAGCCGGCGGCTATCGCCTTGATCGACGCCGCCGTTCGCTTGCTACCGGGCATTATGGGCAACGAGGAGAGCCCGGCCGAGGAATCCTTCGAGACCGGGCTGCTGGAACATCCGCACTACACGCGACCGGCCGAATGGCAAGGGCGCGTCGTGCCGGGCGTTCTCATCTCGGGGCACCATGAGAAGGTTTGCCGCTGGCGTTTGAGCGAGGCGGAGCGAGTAACCGAACAGCGCCGGCCCGACCTCTGGGCGCGCTATTTGAAGCGGAAAGGCCGCGGCACCGATCGCGGCGGACGAAAAGAGTGATGGGGTTTTAGGTCATGAACATCATCGAACAGCTCGAGAGCGAGCAGGTCGAGCAACTCACCAGCGGGGCAAAGGCGCCGGAGTTCGCGCCGGGCGATACCTTGCGCGTGAACGTGAAGGTCGTCGAAGGCAATCGCGAGCGGATCCAGGCCTTCGAGGGCGTCTGCATCGCGCGCCGCAACCGCGGGCTCAATTCCTCCTTTACCGTGCGCAAGATCTCTTACGGCGAGGGCGTGGAGCGTGTCTTTCCCCTTTACAGCCCGAGAATCGATTCGATTCAGCTCGTGCGCCGCGGCGACGTGCGGCGCGCCAAGCTCTACTACCTGCGCGGCCGCAGGGGCAAGTCGGCGCGGATCGCGGAAAAGACCACCGGCGCGGCCGGCAAGATCGCCGAGGCCGAACGTCAGGCGCGCGCCGCGGCCAAGCGGTAGGGCTCGGGCGCTCCCGGCGCGGCGCGGTCATGTCGCAACCCAAGACCCTATTCGACAAGATCTGGGCCACCCACCTGGTCAACGTCCAGGACGACGGGACCTGCCTGATCTACATAGACCGTCACTTGGTGCACGAGGTGACCAGCCCCCAGGCCTTCGAGGGCCTGCGGGTGGCCGGGCGCGGCCTCAGGCGGCCGGACGCCACCCTGGCGGTGGCCGACCACAACGTGCCGACCAGCGACCGCTCCAAGGGCATCGACGACGACGAAAGCCGGATCCAGGTCGAGACCCTGGCGAAGAACTGCGCGGACTTCGGCGTTCCCTTCTTCGCCATGGAGGACATTCGCCAGGGCATCGTCCACATCATCGGCCCGGAACAGGGTTTCACCCTGCCGGGCATGACCATCGTCTGCGGCGATTCTCACACCTCGACCCATGGCGCCTTCGGGGCCCTCGCCTTCGGCATCGGCACCTCCGAGGTGGAGCACGTGCTGGCGACCCAGACGCTGATCCAGAACCCGGCCAAGAACATGCGTATCAGCGTGGATGGCGAGCGGCCGTTGGGCACCACCGCGAAAGACCTGATCCTTGCCATCATCGCCAAGATCGGTACGGCGGGCGGGACCGGCCATGTGATCGAGTATGTCGGAGAGGCCATTCGCGCGCTCACCATGGAAGGCCGCATGACGGTCTGCAACATGTCGATCGAGGCCGGCGCGCGGGCCGGTCTGATCGCCCCGGATGAGGCCACCTTCGCCTATCTGGCAGGGCGCCCGCTGGTACCGAAAGCCGGGCAGTGGGAGCAGGCGGTCACCTATTGGCGGAGCCTGCCTTCGGACGAGGGCGCGCGCTACGACAAGGAGGTGATCCTGCCGGCCTCCGAGGTCGAGCCGCAGGTGAGCTGGGGCACCTCGCCGGAGGACGTGATCCCGGTCTCGGGCCGGGTGCCCGACCCATCGGATGCCCCCAACGATGACAAGCGGAAGGCAATGGAGCGCTCACTCGACTACATGGACTTGAGCGCCGGCACGCCGATCGCCGAGGTCTCGGTCGACAAGGTCTTCATCGGCTCCTGCACCAATGGCCGCATCGAGGACCTGCGCGAGGTGGCTGCCGTGGCTAAGGGCCGCCATGTGGCCGACAAGGTATACGCCATGATCGTTCCGGGCTCTGGGCTGGTGAAGCACCAGGCCGAGGAAGAAGGCCTGGACCGCATCTTTACCGAGGCCGGGTTCGACTGGCGCGAGCCGGGCTGCTCCATGTGCCTGGCCATGAATGCGGACCGGCTGGAACCGGGCGAGCGTTGCGCGTCCACCTCCAACCGCAATTTTGAAGGCCGCCAGGGGCGCGGCGGTCGCACCCACCTGATGAGCCCCGCCATGGCCGCGGCGGCGGCGGTCGCCGGGCACATTTCCGATGTGCGCGAGCTCGTCTAAACCAAAGATCCACCCCACTCGGCACAGCGGTGAAATGGCGAGCCCAGCGACCACAAGGCGAAGTCCCAGGCCTCGAGTCCCGTCGCTCGCTTTGGCGGCTTGCTTGCTTGTCGGTTGCTTTGCGATGTCTTCGGCGGCGGCAGCCGGCGAGGCCTGGCGCGGCGAGCTCGACCAGGCGGTGGAGCTTGCCGTCGCCGGCGACCTCGACGCCAGCCTGGCTATTCTTGCTCGCCTCGAGGGGCAGCACCCGGACGAGCCGGAGATCCTGCGCCGTTCGGCGCAGGTTCTAGCGCGCGACGGCCGGAAATCCCAGGCCGTCGAGCGGTTCCAACGACTGAAGCAATTGTCGCCCGATACTTTTACCGACCGGGAGCAGCTTCTGGTTCTGCTGCTTTCCGAGGGCCAGGTGGAGAGGTACGAGAGTGAACGGCGGGAGCTCCTGGCGGCCTTCGAGGCGGCGGGGGACCGGGAGCTGACCCGATCGCCGAACTTCGTTCGCGAACTCTTCGCCATCGAGAAGATGGCGAATGTGGATGCCTACGAGTTCTACCCGAACAGCCGCAGCGGCCCGGTCACGACCTACTTTCTCTTCGTCTTGACGGGCTCCGACGGCGCGTTGAAGGGCCATTTCGTGGTGGCCCAGAACAGCGAACAGACGGCCATGCTCAAGAAACAAGGCCAAATTTCCGAGACCGACGGCGGCTACTACCTGGAATTCAGACGAGCATCGGAAGCTTCGGACGACGACAAGGCGAAGCTGATCGGCCTCTTCCCGGGGGCGGACCCGCCCCCTTACGAGCAGGTCCGAAAGGCGGTCGTCACCTACATTTCCGAACGTCTTCGATCATAAGGTTCGCGAGGATTGATCGGGCAATCCATTTGCGAGCGCCCGCCGGATCGGGTAGGTATCCGGCTGTAATCCCGAGGACGCCGAGCGGTCATGGAAAAGTTCACGAAATTGCGCGCCGTGGCGGCGCCCCTGCCGATGGTCAATGTCGATACCGACAAGATCATCCCGAAACAGTTCCTGAAGACCATCAAGCGCACGGGACTTTCCAAGGGGCTGTTCTACGACCTGCGCTTCGACGAGGCGGGCCGGCCCAAGGCGGGCTTCGTACTCGACCAGCCCGCCTATCGCGAAGCCAGGATCCTGATCGCCGGGGCCAACTTCGGCTGTGGGTCCTCGCGCGAACACGCCCCATGGGCGCTGTTGGATTTCGGCATCCGCTGCGTCATCGCCCCCAGCTTCGCCGACATCTTCTACAACAACTGCTTCAAGAACGGCATCCTGCCGATCGCGCTGCCGCCGGCGCAGGTGGATCTGTTGATGGACGACGCCGAGCGCGGCAGCAACGCGGTGGTGAGCGTCGACCTTGAAAGCCAGACCATCACCGGGCCGGACGGCGGCGAGCTCCGATTCGAGATCGATCCCTTCCGCAAGAATTGCCTGCTGAACGGCCTCGACGATATCGCCTTGACGCTGGAAAAGCAGGCGGCCATCGACGGCTTCGAAGACAGCCAGCGGGCCTCGCAGCCCTGGCTGTACGCCTGAGCCCCGGGCGCTCGGGGGGAGGGCACCCCTGTAAGGGGAGTCCTAGCGCCATATTCGAGGAGGAATGAGCGCAATGACCGCGAACAGGAGCCTCTTGATCCTGCCGGGCGACGGCATCGGCCCGGAATGCATGGCCCAGGTACGCCGGGTGATCGATTGGATGGGCGAGCGGCGAGCCGTGAGCTTCGAGGTCGAGGAGGACCTGGTCGGCGGCGCGGCGATCGATGCCCACGGCACGCCGCTCACCGATGCCACCATGGACAAGGCCTTGAGTGCGGATGCGATGCTACTCGGCGCGGTTGGTGGGCCCAAGTGGGACGATCTGCCGTTCGAGCAGAAGCCGGAGCGCGGCCTCCTGCGCCTGCGCAAGGACATGGAGCTGTTCGCCAACCTGCGCCCGGCGATCTGCTTCGACGCCTTGGTCTCGGCCTCCACCCTGAAGCCCGAGGTGGTCGCCGGCCTCGACATCATGATCGTTCGCGAGTTGACCGGCGGCGTTTATTTCGGCGAGCCGCGCGGCATCGAAGATCTGGGCGGCGGCGAGCGGCGCGGCGTGAACACCCAAGTTTACACCAGCAGCGAGATCCGGCGCCTCGCGGCGGTCGGCTTCGAGCTGGCGCGCAAGCGCCAG
>JAUVQB010000053.1 GCA_030598385.1 Alphaproteobacteria bacterium
CCGATGTCGAGGACTTCCAGCCCCGCCAGGGGCCGGGCCGCGGCGATGTCCCGCGCGAAGTGGGCGCCGGCGGAATCGCGGATGAAGGCCAGGCGAGTGGGATTGAGGCGGTGCAGCGGCCGGAAGTCGCCCTCCGGGTCCCACCAGCCGCCCGCCAGGGCGCCGAACTTGGCAAGCTCGTCGGGATCGATGGTGGATCTATCAGCCAACTCCGCTCTTCCTTTCGTGATCGCCCTACGCGTCTGCGAATCGCGCGGGCCGGTTCCCGTCATACCGGATCAGCTCCAGCCTTCCCCCCTGCCGCGCAGGCTTGCATGGGCAGGGTCCAGAGAGTATGGATAGCGGCCTTCTTCCGGGCAAGCCGCAGCGCAGTCCCGGGCTGCCGCGCGGCCTCCTTTCGTAGGTATAGAGATGGCCCGAATCGTCATGAAATTCGGCGGCACTTCCGTGGCCGATGTGACGCGTGTCCGCAACGCCGCCGAGCGTGTGCGGGCGGAGGCCGCGGCGGGCCATCAGGTCGCGGTGGCCGTTTCGGCCATGGCCGGCGTAACCAATCAGTTGGTCGACTATGTCGACCAGGCCGCCAAGATCTCCGACCTGCGGGAATACGACGTCGTCGTTTCCGCGGGCGAACAGGTCACCGCCGGTCTGATGGCCATCGCCCTTCAGGAAACCGGGGTCGCCGCCCGGTCCTGGCTGGGTTGGCAGGTGCCCGTTCACACCAACGACGCGCACGGCAGCGCCCGGATCGAAAGCATCGGGGTCGAGCAAATCATCCAGCGGATGGAAGACGGGCAGGTGGCGATCGTTGCCGGGTTTCAGGGGGTTTCTCCCGACGGCCGGATCACGACCCTCGGCCGGGGCGGTACCGACACCTCCGCGGTCGCCCTGGCCGCGGCCCTCGGGGCCGAGCGCTGCGACATCTACACCGACGTGGACGGGGTTTACACCAGCGACCCGCGCATCGTCGCCAAGGCGCGCAAGCTGGATCGTGTCACCTATGAGGAGATGCTGGAATTGGCATCTTTGGGCGCCAAGGTGCTGCAAACTCGATCGGTCGAGCTCGCCATGAAGCACGGCGTTCGCGTACAGGTCCTGTCATCCTTCGAAAATTCACCAGGAACTCTGGTCGTCGATGAGGACGAAATCGTGGAAAAGGCTATCGTCAGCGGAATCGCCTACAGCAGAGACGAAGCGAAGATCACCTTGCGCCAGGTGCCGGATCGCCCGGGCGTGGCGGCGGCGATCTTCGGCCCCTTGGCACAGGCGCATATCAACGTCGACATGATCGTGCAGAACGTATCGACCGAACGGGAGTCGACGGACCTGACCTTCACGGTCGGCAAGGCGGAATTCGACCGGGCCGTCAAGGTCATCGAAAAGAACTGCGCGCATCTCGACTACGAGGAGCTATCGGGCGACCGGAACGTCGTGAAGATTTCGGTGATCGGAGTCGGCATGCGCAGCCATGCCGGCGTCGCACAGCAGATGTTCACCGCCCTGGCCGGGAAGGGAATCAATATTCAGGTCATCTCCACCTCGGAGATCAAAATCAGCGTGCTTGTGGCCGAAGAGTATACCGAACTGGCCGTGAGAGCGCTTCACAGCGCCTATGGCCTGGACGCCGACTGAAGATAATCGCTGGCCGGCGTATCTCTCAGGTTGGTCAAGCTCTCAAGATTTGATAAAAGGCGCGATCGTTGTTCGATCGCCGATTCGTTCCGGGTAGGCGGACCCCGGTTTGCGATTTCTCAATCGCTAACGCTGAGGCTCGACTCCGATGATTGGGCCTAGCATCGAATGAGCCTCCCGCCATGGCGGAAGATCAGATAAAATCGGTTTTTCACCGGCTTACCCGTCAAGGACGGCAGCCGGAGGTGCGGGATCGTCACCTGGAGCCGCCGGCCGTCGAGCCGTACACGGGCGAAAGCGTCGCCGCCGAGCTTCGCCGGGCGCGGCAGGATTCGGGCCGTGATTTGGTTCGCGCCTCCGGTGATTTGAAGATTCGTAGGGTCTACCTCCAGGCGATCGAAGACGGCCGATTCGATGATTTGCCGGGGGCCACCTATGCCGTGGGCTTTATCCGGGCCTACGCCGAATACCTCGGCTTGGACAGCATCGAGATCGTCGGCCGCTTCAAGGACGAAGTCGAAGGGGTCAACGAGCGCCTTCAGTTGGTTTTTCCGACTCCGGTGCCGGAGAGCAAGATACCCAGCGGTGCGGTGCTGCTGATTTCCGTTCTGCTGATCGCGCTGGCCTATGGAGGCTGGTACTATCTGTCGAGCGGCGAGGACGATATGGACGGCCAAGTCCTCGACCTGCCGGATACCCTCGAGCCCCTGGTATCGCGCGGCGAGGACGAATCGCTGCCAGATCCGCCAGATCCGGCGGAGGCGACACGAAGCATTCCGCCCTCGGCCGAGCCGCTGGCGGCGGATCAGGGCGCGCGGGACGCAGAGGCGATGCAAGAGCCCGCAGAGGGCGAGCCAAGCGCCCGAGGCCCGCAAGAGCCGGAAACGCCCGACAGCCTGGGCAGTGCCGTGTCGGCGGAGTTTGACGCCGAACCTGCCGCCGAACCTGCCGCCGGTGCGAGTTTGGACGGGGTCTTGTCGCAGCCCCCGTCCAACGCACCTGAAGCCTCGCCGGCTCCGTTTGTCGCGGCGACCGCCGGCGCCATTCCTGCCGCGCCGGACGCCCTCCTGCCCGGCGACGATAGCCGCCAGCCGCGCATCTACGGCATGGAGAACGAGACCGCACGCATTGTTCTGCGCGCCAGGCTGGATAGCTGGGTCCAGGTTTTCGCTGCGGACGAAAGCTTGATTCTGACGCGGGTGCTGCAACCAGGCGACAGCTACCGGGTTCCCAACCTGGCCGGGCTGACCCTGGTTACCGGAAACGCCGGCGGGCTGGAGATCGAAGTGGACGGCGCGACCGTCCCGCCGCTCGGCCCCGTGGGCGCCATCCGGCGGGGAATCGCCCTGGACGCCGAGCGCTTGCTCGAGGGTACCGCGTTGGCTCGGTGACGGACCCGAGCGGGCTTGAAGTTCGTGTCCCCGTGGCGCATGTTGAGCCTAGAATAGGCTTGAATCTTAGCGCCTCGGCCGGAGCCTGGACCTTCCGCGGGTTTGGCGCGTTCCGTCGATGAAGAGGGAAGACGGCAATCGAGCTATGAGCATTCGCCCCTATCGCGATATCCTCCGCCGCAACTCACGTCAGATTCACGTCGGTGACGTGGCTGTCGGCGGCGATGCGCCGATCAGCGTCCAGTCCATGACCAACACGCTGACCTCGGACGCGGCGGCCACCATCGAACAGGTGCGCGCCTTGGAGGCGGCCGGCGCGGATATCGTGCGGGTGTCCTGCCCCGATCGGGAGTCGACCGCGGCCCTGAAGGAGATCGTGACGGCTTCGGGGGTTCCGATCGTCGCCGATATCCATTTCCATTACAAACGCGCCATCGAGTCGGCCGAGGCGGGCGCCGCCTGTCTGCGGATCAATCCGGGCAACATCGGGGCGCAGGAGCGCGTGCGCGAAGTTGTCAAGGCGGCGAAGGACCACGGCTGCTCCATGCGCATCGGCGTTAACGCCGGCTCGCTCGAACGCGACTTGTTGGAAAAGTATGGCGAGCCCTGCCCCGAGGCGATGGTCGAAAGCGCACTCAATCACGCGCGAAGTCTCGAGGACTTGGATTTCCAGGAGTTCAAGATTTCCTGCAAGGCTTCCGACGTGTTCCTCGCGGTGGCGGCCTATATGGGCCTGGCCGAAGCCTGCGACTATCCCTTGCACATCGGGATCACCGAGGCGGGGGGCTTGCGCAGCGGAACCATCAAGTCCTCCATCGGCCTCGGCAACCTCCTTTGGTCGGGCATCGGCGATACGATCCGGGTTTCCCTGTCGGCCGATCCGGTCGAAGAGGTCAAGGCCGGTTTCGACATCCTGAAGTCGCTCGGCCTGCGCCATCGCGGCGTGAACGTGATCTCCTGCCCGTCTTGCGCCCGCCAGCAGTTCGAGGTGATCAAGACCGTCGAAGTGCTGGAACAGCGGCTCGCCCACATCACCACGCCCATGACCCTCTCGGTCATCGGCTGCGTGGTCAATGGCCCGGGCGAGGCGCGCGAGACCGATATCGGCCTGACCGGCGGCGGCAACGACACGCACATGGTCTATGTCAGCGGCCTGCAGGACCACCGCTTGAAGGACGCCGACATTGTCGACCATTTGGTCCGGATGGTGGAAGAGAAGGCCGCCCAGATCGAGGCAGAGCGGTCCGAGGACCGCGAGGCCACCCCAGAGCCACGACGCGCCGCGTCTTAGCTAGACAGACGGAGACGACCTTGACCGCGCTGCAGCCGGTACGCGGCACTCGTGACATTTTACCCGAAGAAATGCGCCGTCACCGTCGGGTGATCGAAACCGCGCGCTGGGTGGCCGAGCGTTACGGCTATCAGGAAATGGCCGTCCCGCTGTTCGAGTTCACCGATGTCTTTTCGCGCACTCTGGGCGAGACCTCCGACATCGTCACCAAGGAGATGTACACCTTCGCCATGAAGGACGGCGAACGGCTGACACTCCGCCCCGAGGCGACCGCCGGGATCGTGCGTGCCCTCATATCCGGCGGCCTCAGCCAGCACCTGCCGCTCAAGTTCTTCTTCGCCGGGCCGATGTTCCGCTACGAACGGCCGCAAAAGGGCCGCCAGCGGCAGTTCCACCAGATCGACATCGAGTTGCTCGGTGTCGCGGAGCCGCAGGGCGACGTCGAAGTGATCGCCGTGGGCTCGCAAATCCTGGACGCCCTGGGCATCGGGGCCAAGGCCACTCTGGAACTCAACAGCCTGGGCGACCCGGAAAGCCGTGCAGCTTACCGCGGCGTCTTGGTCGAATACTTCGGCGATCACCGGGACCGGCTATCCGACGACAGCCGCGCCCGGCTGGAACGCAATCCCTTGCGAATTCTTGATTCCAAGAACGAGGGCGACAGGGGCCTGGTGGCCGCTGCGCCGGTCTTCTCCGATTATCTGAACGATTACAGCCGCGACTATTTTGCAAAGGTGCGCGCCGGACTGGATCTGCTGGGCATCGCCTACCAGGTCAACCCGCGGCTCGTGCGCGGGCTCGATTATTACACCCACACGGCCTTCGAGTTCGTTACCACCGAGCTGGGCGCCCAGGGCGCCGTGCTGGCGGGCGGGCGCTATGACGGCCTGGCGGAGACCATGGGCGGTCCCGCCACGCCGGCCACCGGTTGGGCCGGCGGGGTGGAGCGGCTGGCCATGTTGCTGGCGGTCGCGCCGGAGCCGCCGCGGCCGATCGCCGTCATTCCCATAGGCGAGGCCTGCGAGGGCATCGCGCTTCGCCTTAGCGAAGACCTGCGCCGCAGCGGCCTCGTGGTGGACCTCGGGTTCGCCGGAAATCTGAACAAACGCATGAAACGGGCAAACAAGCAGAACGCCCGCGTCGCCGTTTTATTGGGCGAGGACGAATTGGCGGCCAACGTCGCCACGCTTCGCGATCTCGATACGGGCGTGCAAGAAAAGGTCGCCCTGGATCAGTTGGCCGAGCACCTCGCCCAATTCTCCTAGCGAGGACCCATGGCGGGGAACCCCACAGACCCCAGCGCGGACCCCATGGCGGCCGACGGACAGGATATGGCCGCGGACTCCGCAGGGACTGGCGCCGTGGATCCCGGCGGGACTGGCGCCGCCGATCCCGGCGGAATTCTGCCGGGCGGAACCTTGATCGTGTCCGGCATGAACCACCGCACCGCGGCCCAAGGACTTCGCGACACGCTGTTCCTGGAAAGTGACGAACTGCCGATGGTCTTGTCGGACATCCGTGCCTCCGGCATCGGCGAGGCCATGGTTCTTTCGACCTGCGACCGGGTCGAGGTGGTCGCGGTCTGCGATGATCCCGAGGCCGCCAACCGGTCCGTGCTGGACTTGCTGATCGCCCGCAGCGGCCTGCCCGCCGCAAGCGTCGAGGGCCAATGGTACCGGGCCCGCGGGCGGGATGCGGTGGACCATCTCTTCGCGGTGACGGCGGCCCTGGAAAGCCAGGTGATCGGCGAACCTCAGGTGCTGGGCCAGGTGAAGGAAAGCCACCGCCTGGCCGCCGCCGCGGGCATGGTGGGGCCGCGCCTGGAAGCCGCCTTGCAGGCCGCCTACGGGGCGGCCAAGCGGGTGCGCAGCGAAACGCCGATCGGCGAGATGCCGATCTCGATCGCGGCGGCGGCGGTTCAGTTGGCCAAGCGCATTCATGGCGATTTGGCGCGCTGCACGGTCCTGTTGCTGGGGCTGGGCGAGATGGGCGAGCTCCTCGGCGGCGAGCTTCGCGCGGCCGGCGCCGGACGATTGCTGGTCATGCACGAGTCGGAGAAGCGGGCCGAGGTTGCGGCCCATCGGCTGGGCTGCAACTTCCGGCCGATCGCGGAGCAGCCGGCCGCCCTCGCGGTGGCGGACGTGGTGATCGCTGCTTCGGGCACCGGGCGGAGCGTGATCGGCGCGGCCGCGGCGGAGCAAGCTCTCAAGAAACGCCGCCGCCATCCCATATTTTTCGTCGATGCGGCGGTGCCGGGCGACGTGGATCCGGCGGTTGGCGATCTGGACGGCGCGTTCCTCTATGATCTGGCGGACCTTGAGAATGCCGCGCTGGAAGGGCGCGCCAACCGCCAGGCGACGCTGGAGGCCGCACGCAAGATACTCGACGAAGAGTTGGCCGCGTTCCTGCGGTCCCGTGCGGAGCGCGAAGCGGTACCGGCCGTCGTCGCGCTGCGGCGGCATTTCGAATGGATGCGCGAAAGCGTTTTGCGGCAGCCCGGCATCGATGCGGCCGAAGCGACCCGGCGCCTGGTCAACCGGCTCTTGCACCGGCCAAGCGAGGCCCTGCGCCAGGCCGCGGCCGACGGGGCGAAGGATCGCGAGGCCCTGGAGCGGAGCGTGGAGAAACTGTTCGATCCGGCCGGGAATAGTCGCGGCACGGAACCGGAGGAGGATGGGACGTGAGCCTGGAAGGCAAACTCGACCGGGTGGTTGCGCATTACGAGGAACTGCAGGGCCTGCTGGCCAGCCATCAGGACCCGGCGTCCGAAAACTATGTGCGGCTGATGAAAGAGTACGCCGATCTTTCACCGGTGGTCGAGCAGATCGAAGCCGTGCGGCAGGCCGAGAGCGAGTTGGCCGACCTGAACGAGCTGCGGGAAGATCCGGAGCAGGATCCCGACATGCGCGCCCTGGCCGAGGAGGAATTCGGCCATCTGAAAGAGTGCCTGCCGGCGCTCGAGCGTAAACTCAGAGTTTTGCTGCTGCCGAAGCATGCGGCGGACGACCGCAACGTGATCCTTGAGGTCCGGGCGGGGACCGGCGGCGATGAGGCGGGGCTGTTCGCCGCCGACCTGTTCCGCATGTACCAGCGCTATGCCGAGCTCCGGGGCTGGCGATTCGAGCTCATCGGCGCGTCGGAAACCGGCATCGGCGCTTACAAGGAAGCCAGCGCGGCGATCTCCGGCAAGGGTGTCTTCGCGCGGCTCAAGTTCGAGTCCGGCGTTCACCGGGTACAGCGCGTGCCGGTCACCGAATCCGGCGGGCGCATCCATACTTCAGCCGCGACCGTCGCCGTGCTCGCGGAGCCGGAGGCGGTGGACATCGAGGTGGAAGACAAGGACCTGCGGATCGACACCTACCGTTCCCAGGGCGCCGGCGGGCAGCATGTGAACACCACCGACAGCGCGGTGCGCATCACCCATCTGCCGAGCGGC
>JAUVQB010000238.1 GCA_030598385.1 Alphaproteobacteria bacterium
CTCGAGCTGCTCCCAGTGCCGCGCGGCTTGCTGCGCGCGGTAGTCGAGCGCCTGGGTATGCAGATCGAGCACCTGCTGCACCACATGGGCGGTCATGCTGGCCATCATGCTGCGCTCGACCATGCGGATCACCGGGATCTGCGGCAGCTCGGGGTCGCTCGCCAGATGGTCGACCCCAGCCCACAGCGAGAAAATCGCCTTCAGGTTCGGCAGGCTAGCCAGCAGGCCCGGCGGCGGTTCGTAAACCAGGGCATATTCGATGTCCTCGCGGGCGCCGACCTCGGGAAAGACGCGCACTTCGCGCTCCGGCATCTGCTCCGCCAGCGCCGCCAGCCAGGGCGCCGGGTCCGTGTGGTCGCACTTGAACAGCAGCGTCACGGTTCTTTTCCCCCCTGCGGCGGCGTGCCGGCGGCGGTTTCTATTCCCCCGCGGCAATTGCACAGGTCGGCAGCGGCAAGGTCAAGAGGTCGCGGGACAGGAGACGCGCGCGCTTAGAAGAGTCCGAATCCCTTGCCCGCGAGGAAGAGGCCGAGCGCCGCCCACAAAGCGCCGCCCATGATGAACCAGGCGGGCCGGTTGAACCAGCGCACCAGCCGCGCCGTCACCTCGAAGGGCAAAAGCAGGTAGGCGAGCGCCTTGATGAGCACCAGCCAGGCGAGGACGGTGATGACGAGCGGCCAGCCAGCGATCCAAACGTTGTGGCTGACGACGAGGACAAGCCCGAGGATCAAGACCAAGACGCCGACGAGGAAGACGAGCGGCCGATTGTCGGCCAAAGCCTCGACCATCGCGCTCAGGTCCTTGCGGCGCAGCGGCGTGAGCAGCCCCATCGCCAGGAGATAGAGGCCGAAGACCTTGGCGAGAAAAAGCGTTGTTTCCATGTCCTGGTGTTCCCCAAACACCCAACGAATGTGTAGTCCCGAATGTTATACGCGCCGGGTTTGCGGCCCATCCCGCCCGCGCGGCTCGAGACCAAAGGGGTGCAGAACGAGGTGAGGACCAGTACAGTCCCGCCATGGCGCTCGAAGCGAAAATCTGCGGCCTAAACTCGCTTGCGGCGGTCGAGGCGGCGGTCAAGGGCGGTGCCGGCCTGATCGGCCTGGCGTTCTATCCGCCGTCGCCGCGCGCCGTGACGCCCGACAACGCCGCGCAATTGGTCGGCCGGGTGCCGCCGGGCGTAACGCGGGTCGGCTTCTTCGTCGACCCGGACGACGACCAGCTCGCCGCCACCTTGGCCAAGGTGCCGCTCGATCTCTTGCAGCTCCACGGCGGCGAATCGCCGCGGCGGGTGGCGGAAATCCGGGCCCGCTTCGCCCGCCCGGTGATGAAGGTCATCAAGCTGGCCAAGGAAGAGGACCTGGCGGCGGTGCCGGCCTATGCCACTCTGGTCGACCGGCTGATGTTCGACGCCAAGCCGCCAAAGACCGCAAAGAACGTACTGCCCGGCGGCAATGCCTTGGCCTTCGACTGGCAGTTGCTGGCCGGCAAGCGCTGGCCCAAGCCCTGGCTGCTGGCCGGCGGCCTCGACGCGGACAATCTGGCCGAGGCGGTACGTACGTCCGGCGCGCCGGGCGTCGACGTCTCCTCCGGGGTGGAGGACGCGCCCGGCTGCAAGAGCCCGGCTAAGATCGCGGCCTTCCTGGCGGCCGCCAAGGCGCTGTAATCGCCCCCGCCATTGCGGGCGACGGTCAAATCCGGCAGAGTGCGTGCACGTTTTAGCGTACAGATCGAGCTTCGATGGAACCACTGAATACTTACAAGTCCGGCCCGGACGAAACCGGGAATTTCGGCCTGTTCGGCGGCCGCTTCGTCGCCGAAACGCTGATGCCGCTCATCCTCGCGGTGGAAGAGGCCTACGAGAAGGCCAAGGCGGACCCCTCTTTCCAAGGCGAGATCGACCACTACGCCAAACACTACGTGGGCCGCCCCAGCCCGCTCTATTTGGCCGAGCGGCTCACCCGGCACTTCGGGGGCGCCAAGGTCTACTTCAAGCGCGACGAGCTGAACCACACCGGCGCCCACAAGATCAACAACTGCATGGGCCAGATCCTGCTGGCCCGGCGCATGGGCAAGACCCGGATCATCGCCGAGACCGGCGCCGGCCAGCACGGCGTCGCCACCGCCACGGTCTGCGCGCTGTTCGACCTGCCCTGCGTCGTCTACATGGGCGAGACCGACATCGAACGCCAGGCACCCAACGTTTTCCGCATGAAACTGCTGGGCGCTGAGGTGGTGCCGGTGAAAAGCGGCTCGCGCACCCTGAAGGACGCCATGAACGAGGCGCTGAGGGACTGGGTGGCGAATGTCGAGAGCACCTTCTACATCATCGGCACGGTGGCCGGCCCGCACCCCTATCCCACCATGGTGCGCGATTTCCAGTCGGTCATCGGCAACGAAGTGCGCGAGCAGCTGCAAGAGCTCGAGGGCCGCTTGCCGGATACCCTGGTCGCCTGCATCGGCGGCGGCTCCAACGCCATGGGCCTGTTCTATCCCTTCCTGGACGACAAGGCCGTGCGCATGATCGGCGTCGAGGCGGCCGGACACGGCGTCGAAACCGGCGAACACGCGGCCTCGCTCACCGGCGGGCGGCCGGGCGTGCTGCACGGCAACCGCACCTATCTGCTGCAGGACGACGACGGGCAGATCCTGGAGGCCCATTCGATTTCCGCCGGCCTCGATTATCCGGGCATCGGGCCGGAGCATTCCTGGCTGCACGAGTCGGGACGGGTGGCGTACGTCTCCGCCACCGACCAGGAGGCGCTCGAGGCGTTCCAGCTTTGCTCGCGCATGGAAGGCATTATTCCGGCGCTCGAGCCGTCCCACGCGCTTGCCCAGGTCGCCAAAATCGCCCCGGATCTGCCGCGCGACCACTTGCTGGTCATGAACCTCTGCGGGCGCGGCGACAAGGACGTCTTCACCGTCGCCGACGCCCTAGGGATCAAGATATGAGGGGGGTGACGCTATGAGCGGGGCCGCCCCCGGGGCCGCCCCCGAGGCAGCCAGCGAGTCGGCCACGGCGGAGGTCCGGCGCGGCCCGGATTCCGGGCGCATTGCGGCGCGTTTCCAGGCGCTCGGCGAGGCGGGACGCGGCGGGCTGGTCACCTACCTTATGGCCGGGGATCCGGATCACGAGACCTGGGCCGGCATCCTCGACGGCCTGCCCTCGGCCGGCGCCGATCTGATCGAGATCGGCATGCCGTTCACCGACCCCTTGGCCGACGGACCGGCGATTCAAGAGGCCGGCCAGCGGGCCCTGAAGCACGGCATCAAGCTGCGCGAAATCCTCGCCTCGGTGGCGGCCTTCCGGACCAAGGACACGCTGACGCCGGTAGTGTTCATGGGCTACTACAACCTGATCTACTCGTTCGGCGTCGAGACCTTCCTCGCCGAGGCGAAGCGCGTCGGCGTCGACGGGCTGATCGTCGTAGACCTGCCGCCCGAGGAGGACGAGGAGCTCTGCCTGCCGGCCTTGGCGGCGGGCGTGAACTTCATCCGCCTGGCCACGCCCACCACCGACCAAGAGCGCGCGCCAAAGGTACTCGCC
>JAUVQB010000364.1 GCA_030598385.1 Alphaproteobacteria bacterium
ACGTCGTCTGGCCGATCGGCCTGCGCGCGGTGCTGCCGGCCTGGGCCGGGGTGGCGCTCGGCGTCTTGAAGGATTCCGCCCTGGTCTCCGTGCTCGGTTACGTCGAGCTGTTGCGCGCCTCGCAGATCCTCATCACCCGAACCCAGGAGCCGTTCCTGATCTTGACGATCGTGGGCATGTTCTATTTCGCGCTGTCGTTTCCGATCTCCCGGGCGACGGCAAGGCTCGAACGCAGGTGGCAGCAATGATCGAAATCAAGGACGTTCACAAGGCGTTCGGAGACCTGCAGGTGCTCAAGGGCGTCACCCTCGATGTCTCGAACGGCGAGGTGATCAGCGTGATCGGCGCCAGCGGCTCCGGCAAATCGACACTGCTCTATTGCATCAACGGCTTGGAGCCGATTCAAAGCGGCCAGATCCTGGTCGACGGCACCGACGTCCATGCCAATGACACCAACGTCAACAAGCTGCGTCAAAGGCTCGGGATGGTGTTTCAGCAATGGAACTCCTTTCCGCACCTGACCACCCTCGAGAACGTGGCGCTTGCGCCGCGCATCGTCCTCAAGAAACCCAAGGACGAGGCGCGAGAGATTGCCAGCAAGCAACTCGATCACGTTGGCCTGGGCGACAAGCTGGAGGTCTATCCGAACAAGCTGTCAGGCGGCCAGCAGCAGCGCCTGGCGATCGCCCGGGCGCTCGCCATGGAGCCCAACTACATGCTGTTCGACGAGGTTACCTCGGCGCTCGATCCGGAGCTCGTCGGCGAGGTGCTCGACGCCTTGCGGATGCTGAGCGACGAGGGCATGACGATGATCCTGGTGACCCACGAGATCGGCTTTGCGCGCGACGTCTCTGACCGGGTTGCCTACGTCCACGAGGGCGTCATCGAAGAGATCGGCCCGCCAAGCCAGGTCATTCTCGACCCCCAGAGCGAGCGCACGCGCAAGTTCCTGAGCGCCGTCAGATAAGCCAGTCCGAGCAGCGAGGATGTGATGAAGATTGCCGCGATACGCGTCCATCAGGTGGACCTTCCCGTGACGGAGGGCCGCTACGCCTGGTCCGAAGGCAAATACGTCGAGGTCTTCGACAGCACGGTCGTGGAGATCGAGACCGACGACGGGCGCGTGGGATTGGGCGAGGTCTGCCCGCTGGGGCCGTTCTACCTACCGGCCTTCGGGCCCGGCGCCCGGGCCGGCATCGGCGAGTTGGCGCCACACCTGATCGGCCAGGACCCGAGCGAGCTGGGCCGGATCAACGCAATCATGGACGCGAGCCTGCTCGGCCATCCCTATGCCAAATCGCCCCTCGACATGGCCTGCTGGGATCTGCTCGGCCAAGCAGCCGGGATGCCGGTTTGCACCCTCATGGGCGGGCGCCATGGCGAGGCCGTGGTGCTCTATCGGGCGATCAGCCAGCAGGCGCCTGACGCCATGGCCGAGAACGTCGCCGGTTACCGCGCCGAGGGCTATACCAGGTTTCAGCTCAAGGTCGGCGGCGAGGCGCGCGAGGACATCGCGCGCATCCGCGCCGTCGCCGCGGTGCTGGACGCGGGCGAGGTCCTGGTGGCCGACGCCAACACCGGCTGGCTGCTGCCCGACGCCGCGCGGGTGGTGAACGCGGTCAAGGACCTCGATGTCTATATCGAGCAACCCTGCAAGAGCTACGAGAAGTGCCTGGCGGTGCGCCGGCGCACGGCCCTGCCCTTCATCCTCGACGAGAACATCGACGGCCTCGACATGTTGCTGCGCGCCCATGGCGACCGGGCCATGGACGCCATCAACCTGAAGATCTCCAAGGTCGGCGGCTTGACCAAGGCGCGGCAGATTCGCGACCTCTGCGTCGCGCTCGGCATCCCCATGACCATCGAGGATAGCTGGGGCGGCGACATTATCACCGCCGCCATCGCCCACCTCGCCCACTCGACCCCCGAGCCGTTCCGCTTCACGGCAACCGACTTCAACAGCTATGTCACGGTCGCCAACGCCAGCGGCGCGCCGCAGCGCCAGCAGGGGACGATGCGGGCCTCGGACCGGCCCGGCCTCGGCGTCACCGCCAACCACGATGTCTTGGGCGCGCCGGTCGCCGTCTATCCGGCCTGAGGCTTGGTCTTAAGCGGAGACCGCGACCGCGATGTCGGCGGTGCGCCGCCTGGCCAGATATTCGAGGAATCGGTTGCTGACCTGGAGCGTATGCTCGTGGGCCCGCCGTTCGGCCAGATCGGCGTCCTGGCGCTCGATCGCCTCGATCAACAGCGCGTGCTCGTCGCGGAACTCCGGCGGCAGGCTGTCGTCGAAGGAGCGGAAGTAGAGGCGCAAGAGACGTCGCCCCTCGTCGAGAAGCCGGGCATGAAACTGGTGCAGATAGCGGTTCTGGGCGGCTTGGCTGATGGCCAAGTGGAACTCCCGGTTCGATTCGATCATCGCCAGCACGTCGCGCGCTTCCAAGGCCGCCTCGAAGGCCGCCTGGAGAGCGTTGATCTCGGCCAGATCGCCGGCGCTGCTCAACTGGGCCGCCAGGCGGGTCGTCGCCCGC
>JAUVQB010000503.1 GCA_030598385.1 Alphaproteobacteria bacterium
GTGTCGCCGACGGCCTCCTTGGTGTCCTCGATCAGCTCGCGCAGCAGGCGCACCCGGTTCTCCAGGCTGCCGCCATACTCGTCGCCGCGCTGGTTGTGGCGGCGCGAGAGGAAATGCATCGGCAGGGCGAGGTCGTGGCCGGCGTAGACAGTGACCAGATCGAAGCCGGCCCGCTTGGCCCGGAGCGCCGCATCGCGGTGCCAGCGCCTGAGATCGCGGATGTCCGACTTGTCCATCGCGCGGGCCTGAAAGGGATCGTAGGTCGTCACGGGCCTATGCATGGGGGCAATCGAGGGCTCGCGCGAATAGCGGTTGGAGGCGTCGTGGCCCTGATGGACAAGCTGAATGGCGGCGAGCGCGCCGTGGCGGTGCACCGCGTCGGCCATGCGGGCCAGCGCCGGGATATCCCGGTCGTCCCACAGCCGCGCCTCGGTAAAGGGCGAAACCTCGGTCGTGGAGTGGATCTCGCACTCCTGGGTCGAGACCACGGCCCAGCCGCCCTCGGCCTTGGTCGCCCGCATGGCCGCCTCGGCGCTGGGGTGGCGGTAGCCCATGCCCGAGCAGTGCGGCACCTGATAGAAACGGTTGCGCGCCGTCACCGGGCCAATGGTCACGGGTTCGAACAGAACGTCGTAGCGCGGGTCGCGAGCCATGGCGGTGCCTTCGATCCTTACCAGCGGCCGCTTTCGGCCGTCATGGCCTTGCGCGGCAGCTTGATCGGAAAGCGCTCTCGAATCTCGGCATCCGCCGACGCATCGATGTAGTTGGGGTAGTGGCTGGACAGCACCTCCACGACTTTTTCATGGGCGCGCTCGAGCATGTCCTTGGAGCCCTGCTGCTCCCAGGCGCCGGGAGCGCTGCGGTCGCCCACGCTGGGGTAGAGGTATTCGCTCTCCATCAAGGCCAACGTCTGCGGGTGGCCCAGATAGTGGCCGGGGTCGAGCGCCACCTCTTTGATCGCGTCCAGCGACAGGGTCTCGTCGGTCACCTCGATGCCGCGCACCGTGCGCAGGACCATGCCGAGCATGTCGTTGTCGATCACCAATTCCTCGAAGGCGCAGCCCATGAGGCTGCCCAGCATGCCCGCCGCCTCGCACACCCGGTTGCAGCCGGCATGGGCCGCCAGCGCCGTGGTCACCCCCTTCTCGTATCCGGCCTGGGCGTCGGGGATCTTGGAATCGCTCATGCTGGCGCCGACGCTGTTGGGCAGGTCGTAAAACTTGCCGATCTGCACCGCGGCGGCGGCCAGCACCGCTTCCTCGCCGCTGCCGCCGGAAAACGAGCCGGTGCGCAGATCCGAGACCAGCGGCCACATGGCGAAGGTCATGGGGCACCCGGGGGTCACCAAATTGACCACCGCCAGGCAGGCCAGCGTCTCGGCCGCCAGTTGCACCAGGGTGCCGGCCAGGGGCGCGGGCGCCGTCGCGCCGGCCTGAGGCGCCACGGCGATGTCGCTGACCAGGCCCAGCTTGCTGGTCTCGATCAGCACGCCCAGGTTTTCCTCGCCGAAGCGCAGCGGCGAGACGATGGGGCAGCCGCCGAAGACGACGAAGGGCCGCGCCA
>JAUVQB010000312.1 GCA_030598385.1 Alphaproteobacteria bacterium
CGCCCGGTCGGCGGGCCACTCGCCGGCGAGGAACCGGCCCAGCTCGCGCACGCCGACCGCCTTCATGATCGGCAGCGCGGGATCCAGGCCGCGCTCCAGCAGCCGCCGCACCTCGCCTGGCGCGCCGGCGTCCATCATGGCCTCGAAACGACGATCGCAGGTGCCATAGAGCAGCGGGCGCGGCGGCAACGTGATCAGGCGCAGGCGCCGGTGGGCCATGCCGGGCTCACCGGTCATCCTCTGCCATTTGTCGATCGAGCGGCCGGTGGCCTCGAGCACCTCCCAGGCACGGATGAGGCGAAACTGGTCCCGCGGATTGAGCCGGGCCGCCACCGCGGGGTCGCGTTTGGCCAGCGCCGCGTGGAACGCCGCGCCGCCGAGCTCATGATGGCGCTTCATGGCGGCCTTGTGGATCTCGCTTGGAATCGGCGGAATCGGGCTGAGGCCGTGTTCGAGGGCGCGCAGGTAGAGCCCGCTACCGCCCACCAGGATCGGCAGGCGGCCGGCCCGGTGGGCCGCGTCGACCTGGCGCAGCGCCATCTTGCGCCAGCGCCCCGCGGAACAGGCATCGTCAGGCGCAAGCACGCCGAAAAGGGCGTGCGGCGCGCGCTCCGTGGCCGCCTTGTCGGGCCGCGCCGTCAGCACCCTGAGTCCCCGGTAAACCTGCATGGAGTCGGCGTTGATGACGACACCGTCGAAGGCCTCGGCCAAGTCCAGCGCCAGGGCCGACTTGCCGCTTGCCGTCGGGCCGGCAACGATCACCGCCGCGGGCCGCTCAGCCGATTCGTTCATGGACCTGCTCATGGTTCAGCTTATACCAAATCTTGATGATACTGACCCCTAGGGATCGCCCCTGGGCCGCGGGGGGTAGGAAGCAAGCCGCAGGTCGATCCGGGGGCGATGCGTGACATCTCCAAGGCTTGCTGACGCCCTCCGACGCGTCCCAGGGGCGACAGAACTCGCGTCTTTTCAGAGCTTTCGGGCCGCGTCGCCCGACCCTTCCGATTTGCAAAGACGCCCCTATGAGTCAGTATCATCAAGACTTGGTATTAGCACCAACTTCCGGGAGTCCTTGCCTCGGGCTGAATCGGCTCTCAACATCTCCGCTCATGGACCAAGTGCTTACCGTGATCGGCGATCCCGCCTCGAGGGCCCTGTCGCAAGACCAGGCCGAGGCGGCACAGCGAATCCTACAGCATGCAGGCGCCCGAACCACCGCGATCGACTGGTTGGCTCCGGGGATCGCCTGCGATATCCCCTTCGCCGGCCTCGCGCCGGACGCCGCCGAAGACGCCACCCGGCTGGGCCTTGCCGGCCAGCCTCTGGACCTGGCGGCCCAGACGGCCGCCGGACGCCGCAAAGCGCTGCTGGTGGCCGACATGGAATCGACCATCATCGCTCAGGAGATGATAGACGAGCTGGCCGAACGCTTCGGCCTCGGCGCGCGGGTCGCCGCGATCACCGCCCGCGCCATGGCCGGCGAATTGGGTTTCGAGGACGCGCTCGCCACCCGGGTCGCCCTGCTCGCCGGCCTCCCGGAGGCTGCCATCGACGAGGTCGCCGACCGCATCACCTTCAATCCGGGCGCCCGCACCTTGGTCCGAACCATGAAGTCGGGCGGCGCCTACACGGCGCTTGTCTCAGGCGGTTTCACGGTGTTTACCGGTCGGGTACGCGAGGCCTGCGGGTTCGACGAGGACCGTGCCAACCGCTTGCTAATGGACGCCGGCGCCCTGACCGGCCGTGTTGCCGATCCGATTCTCGGCCGCCAGGCCAAGCTCGAGGCCTTGCAAGAGATTGCAGCTGGACGGGGTCTACCGCTCGCCGCCACCCTAGCGGTGGGCGACGGCGCCAACGACGCGGTCATGCTGGCCCGGTCCGGCCTCGGCGTCGGCTACCGGCCCAAGGCCCCGGCCCGCGCGGCGGCCGACGTCTCGATCGACCACGGCGACCTGACGGCGCTGCTCTATCTCCAAGGTTACCGGGCGGACGAGTTCGTGGATTAAATTGGCTCTGTATAGTTCGGAATAGTGGCGGGCGCAGCAAGGTGCGTCAGCTATGGTCGAGGCGCACCGCGACCCATTGAAAATCCCCTTGTCGGAGCACCAACAGGGTGACGACGCGGAATCCCTCGTCCTTGGCCTGTTCGACCCGGTCGGCCACGTCGCCCGGCGTCATGACCTTTTCCTGATCGACCTCGACGATGATGTCGCCGGGACGCAGGCCCTTCTCGGCGGCCGTGCCGTCGACCTCGACACCGATGACGACCACGCCATCGTCGCCCTCGCCGAGCTCGTACTCCGTTCGCAACTCCGGGGTGAGCTGGGCCAGTTTCAGGCCGAGCGGCTCCACCAGACCGGTCTCTCTCTTGACCGGCGCCTCGCCCACGGTTGCGGCGGCCAGTTGCTCTTCGTCCAACTCGCCGAGTTCGACCTGCAGGGTGACTTCTTCGCCCTTGCGCCAGACCACCACATCGACGGCCTTGCCGATTCCGGTCTCGGCCACCATGCGCGGCAGTTTGCGCATTTCGGTGACGTCGCGGCCGTCGAACTTGAGGATGACATCGCCCTGCCCGATGCCGGCCACCTCCGCCGGTCCGCCTTCGGTCACGGAGGCGACCAGCGCGCCGGTCGCGCTGTCCAGGCGCAGGCCTTCGGCCAGCTCGTCGGTCACGGTCTGAATGCGCACGCCCAGCCAGCCGCGGCGCACACGCCCGAAATCGCGCAGTTGTTCGATGACGTTGCGCGCCAGGTTCGAGGCGATGGCGAAGCCGATGCCGGCGGAGCCGCCGGAGGGCGAGATGATCACCGAATTTATGCCGATCACGCGGCCGTCTAAGTTGAACATGGGACCGCCGGAGTTGCCCTTGTTGATCGCCGCGTCGGTTTGAATGAAGTCGTCGTAGGGCCCCGAATTGATAACGCGTTCACGGGCCGAGATGATGCCCGCGGTGACCGTACCGCCCAGGCCGAAGGGATTGCCGATGGCGATCACC
>JAUVQB010000291.1 GCA_030598385.1 Alphaproteobacteria bacterium
AGCAGGCAGACCGCCGCGCGGGCGATCACGGCATTGCGGGCGGCCCCGAGGCCGGTGGCAAGCGGCAAGGTGACGAAGGGGTTGGCGGCCGTCCAGTCGTCGTCCGGCAGCAGGCCGACGGAAACGCCGCCGGCCCTCGCCACGCCGCGGCAAACCGCCTCCATCACGCCTTCGCGGCCGCCGCAGAGCACCGTCAGGCCGAGATCGGCCAGGCCGGCGCCCAGGGCTTCGGCCATTTCCAGCAGGCCCGTACTGGCCGAGCGCGGGCCCACCACGCCGACCGGCGCCCTGAGCGGCCGGCCGCTGTCGCGCTGCAGCCAGGCGACGGCGGCCCGCGGAGACAAAGGCTCTGTCGAGGCAGCGGGCGGCGCCTTGGATGCGGCCTCGGCCCAGGCGCGTTCGCCCGGCAGGAAACGGCGGCCACGGCCGTCGTAGAGCCTGTTATTGGCTCGGTCGAGCGTGAGGGTCATGGGCCGAGCGATTCTGTTCAGGCGCGGTTGCAGGAAGCTACCTTCTGGCGCACCATTTGGTATCATGGCCACCGGGCCTGAGGAAGAGCTGCGCGCAGGGCGCTTGAATCTAAAGGAGACCGAGCCCATGGCCGAGCCGTCGACGCCAAGCCCGCCCGAACCGGACCCCGAAGCGGACAACGAGGCCCTGGTCGAGCGGTGGAAGGAGCTGAGCGAGCAAAGCCATCGGGTGGTGGAGGCCTTTGTCGAGCGCCAGGAAACCGGCGACACCTACTCGATCGTCGATATGGCCGGGATCGGCCGCGCCTTCGCCCAGTTGACCGCCAAGATGCTGGAGGACCCGGCGAAACTGGCCCAGGCCCAGGCGCAGCTCTGGCAGGAGTCGCTCAAGCTGTGGCAGAGCGCGACGCAGCGCATGATGGGCATCCAGGCCGAGCCCGTCGCCGCGGCCGAGCGGGGCGACCGGCGCTTCAAGGACAAGGCCTGGGACGAGGAGTTGGCCTTCGACTACATCAAGCAGTCCTACCTCCTGGCGGCGCGCTGGATGCAGGGCCTGGTCAGCGAGGTCGAGGGCCTCGATCCCGGCGACAAGGAGAAGATCGATTTTTATACGCGCCAGTACCTGAGCGCCGTTTCGCCCAGCAACTTCGTCGCCACCAACCCGGCGGTCATGCGCCGGGTCGAGCAGACCAAGGGTCAATGCCTGCTCGATGGCCTCAAGCACATGCTCGACGACATGGAGCGCGGGCGCGGCCAGCTACAGATCTCCATGACCGACATGGAGGCCTTCAAGGTCGGCGAGAATGTGGCGGTGAGCCCCGGCAAGGTGGTGTTCCAGAACGACCTGATGCAGCTCATCCAGTACGCGCCCTCGACCGACGAGGTCTACCAGCGGCCGCTGCTGTTCGTGCCGCCCTGGATCAACAAGTTCTATGTCCTCGACCTCCAGCCCAAGAACAGCCTAATCAAATGGGTGGTCGACCGGGGCCACACGCTGTTCGTCATCTCCTGGGTCAACCCGCGCAAGGACCTGGCCGACAAGTCCTTCGCCGACTACATGCTCGAAGGGCCGATCGCCGCCATGGACGCGATCGCCGAAGCCACCGGCGAACGCGACCTCAACATCCTCGGCTTCTGCATCGGCGGGATCCTGGTGGAGTCGCTTTTGGCCTACCTGGCGGTCAAGGGCGACACGCGGATCAAGTCGGCCACCCTGCTGGCCACCCTGGTGGACTTCCGGGAGGTCGGCGAGGTCTCGGTCTTCATCGACGAGGACCAGCTCAGAAGCCTGGAGGAACACATCGAGGAGAAAGGCTATCTGGAAGGCAAGCACCTGGCGCAGATGTTCAACATGATGCGCGAGAACGACCTCATCTGGTCGTTCGTGGTGAACAACTATCTCATGGGGCGCGACCCCATGCCCTTCGACCTGTTGTACTGGAACTCGGATTCGACCCGGCTGCCGGCGGCCATGCTGATCTACTACCTGAAGAAGGTTTACCGCGAGAACGCCCTCATCGAGCCGGACGGTTTGGAGCTCGACGGCGTCGGCATCGACCTCAGGCGGATCGAGACCCCGCTTTACGTGCTGGCGACCAAGGACGACCACATCGCGCCCTGGGTCTCCTGCTACCCGGTGACCCAGGTCTTCTCCGGCCCGATGCGCTTCGTCCTCGGCGCCTCGGGCCACATCGCCGGCATCGTCAACCCGCCGGCCGCCAACAAATACTGCTATTGGACCCACGGGCGCTATCCGGCCGACCCGGAGGCCTGGTTCGCCAAGGCCAAGCAGCACGAGGGCTCCTGGTGGCCGGACTGGGGCGCCTGGCTCGCCAAGAAGAGCGGCAAGAAGGTCCCGGCGCGCCAGCCCGGCGACGGCAAGCTCAAGCCCATCGAGGACGCCCCCGGCTCCTACGTCAAGGTCCGCGCCCCGGACTGAGGGGCCGTTCCGCTCTAGTGGCTCACACCCGTGCTGAACCCGCCGCCGATCGTGAGGTCTGGCGTGCGGTCTTGTGACGCCTCGGCGTCGTGCTCGTCCGACGCTTGTTCATCCGAGGATTGACCGTTTCCAATCGGAACAGAGCTGCGGATCGTCACTCCGCTGCCCATACTCTGCGATGTGGTCACTTGGCAGGCGGCCATGGCGAAGAGGACCGCCAAGGCGAAAAGGAGTCTCATAAGTGGCCTCCAGCCCTTGGCCGACGATACCGAATCGAACGCGGCACCTCCAATCTGCCTGTCAAAGCGGACGTAGGACGACCGCTTTACCTCCGATAGCGGCCATTTTCCGCCATGCCACAGAACGTCTCAGATTGACCCGAAGCGGTCATACGCTCAGTTTACAGGCTGCGCCGAGTTGGAGAACGGCGCTGCAGCGCTTGGGTTCGAACAGGGGCATTTGTCGGGCGACTTCGAGAACCCGTTCGACCCCAGACCTTACCGTAAATGGCCTTCGTCTTCACTAAGTGAAGTCGCGCCGTTTTGGTCCTCGCTAACGCGGTCGGATGCCCGTGGTCTCGACGGTCACCTGGACGATGACCGGCGTGTCCGTGCCGGCATCCGCGCGGGCGCGCTTTGCGGCGTTGACCGCGGCCTTGATCTGTAGGGGGTCCTGACAGGTCTCGATCAGGAA
>JAUVQB010000228.1 GCA_030598385.1 Alphaproteobacteria bacterium
AACACGGTCCGGTTTTGCTCGCGCGCGCCCTCGCCGGCGAAGAACTCCTCGCTCAGCGCCCGGATCACCTGCCACTGCTCCGGATTGGTGTCCTGCGCCTCGTCGACCAGCAGGTGGTCGATGCCGCCATCGAGCTTGAATTGCACCCAGGCCGCCGCGCCTTCATCGACGAACAGGTCGCGCACGGAATAGATCAGGTCGTCGTAGTCCAACAGCGCGCGGGCGCGCTTCTGACGGTTATAGGCCTCGAGGATCGCCTGCCCCAGGCGCAACACCGCGGCCGTGCCCCGCGCCGCCGTCTGGGCGCCGACGGCCGAGGTCAAACGGACCAGACGCTCGGCCTCCGCGGCCATGATCTCCAGGGCGCCCGGCACCGTGGCACGCGCCGCCGCGGTCAGCAGGGTCTTGCGCGGCGGCCCCTCGTTCGTCAGGAAGAGCTGGCGGTAACCCCCGAACCCGGCGGCCCGTCCCCCGGCGTCGGCCGCCAGCCAGGCCCGCAGCACGACGGCCTTGTTCTGCTCGGCCGCGGTTCCGCCGGCGAGCGCCTCGAACACCAGCTCCAGGCCCATGCGGTCCAATGCTGCATCTGAACAGCCGTCGTGGACGAGATCTTCGCCGGTCGCCTCTGGGTCCGCGCCCAGGCGTGCGAAGACGTCCCCGACGGCACCCTCCAATCCGCCGCTGTCGAAAATCATCCTGGTGAACCAGCCACGTTCGCCGATCAGCTCGCCCATTACCTCCGCGAAGCCCTGCTCGTGGCGGTGGGCCGAGACCTCGCGCACCGCCAGGGCCAGCTCGCTGTCCTCGTCTTCGAGGCCCGAGGACAGGACCTCGATCCGGGCCGAGTCGAGCATCTCCGCCGCCGTTCGTTCGTCGAGCACCTGGAAGTGGGGCGCCACGCCGGCCTCCAGGGGAAAGCGGCCGAGCAACGACTGGCAGAAGGCGTGGATGGTCTGGATCTTCATGCCGCCGGGGGCGTCCAGGACCCGGGCGAAGAGTTCCCGCGCCCGTGGGATCAGGCTGAGGTCAACGGGTCGGCCGAGAAGATCGGAGATATCCTGCGCCACGACTTCGTCCGCCGCGCTGGCCCAACTCGCGAGGCGCTTGGCCAGACGGTTGGCCATCTCCGCCGCCGCGGCCTTGGTGAAGGTCAGGCACAGGATCTTGGCCGGCTCCGTGCCGTCGAGCAGGAGGTTCAGGACGCGGTCGGTCAGCACCTTCGTCTTGCCGGTGCCCGCCGACGCGGTCACCCAGGCGGAGGCCTCGGGCCGGGCGGCGCGGCGCTGGCCTTCCGTGGCTTTCACGGTATGGCCGGGCGCACCGGTCATGCGATCGGCTCCGTGCCGCCGCCGCCCAGCGACCACTCCTTGAGTCGCGCCAGGTGGGCATAGTCGTTGAAGCGCGGCGCCCACAAGGGCCGCGGGACCGACGAATAGCCGGTCGCGGGATCGTCGAAACAGGCAATCAGCCGCCCCAGGCCGGCGCGGGCGGCCTCGGCCAAGACCGCCGGATCGGCCTTGGCCGGCACGATCTCGCCGGCCGGCTGACCTCCGCTCAGCCGCCAGTACTGGAGTTCCGCCACCGCGCCTTCCGGCACGCCATCGAAACCGCCGTCCTGGGCGATGACGGCTTCCAGCGGCAATTGGGGGGCGAAACCCTGCTCGACGTCTTTCGGCTTGGGCGGTTGGCCGGTCTTGTAATCGATGATCACCAGGCGGCCGTCGTCCAGGCGGTCGATGCGATCGGCCTTGGCCGTCAGGATGAAGGCACCGGCGGGACCGTCGAGCGTCAGCTCGCCGCGGACTTCGGGCCAAGCCTTGTGGCCGGCGCGGCGGAGGTCGAGGTCGACCACCGCGAACCACTCGGCGACGCGCAAGAAACGCGGCCACCAGAAGGCCCAGAGGCCGGGCCGGGCTCGCAAGGGCTCGAAGACCTTGCGGCCTTCGCCGATCAACGCCGCGAGCGGATCGGCGGGGGGCGCCTCGGGGTAGGCCCTGATATAGGCCTCGAGCGCCTGGTGCACCAGGGTGCCGCGCTCGGCCGCGCCCGGATCGGCGTCGAGCGGATCGAGCGGCTTGAGGTTCAGGACGTGACGGGCATAGAGGGCGTAGGGATCGCGCATCCAGGTTTCGATCTGGGTCACCGACAGGCGGCGCGGACGGGCCTCCAGCGGCGGCCGGGGGGCCGGGGCCGGGGCGGGCGACACCCGCTCGGGCCGGTCGAGGGCGGCGGCCCAGGCCGGGCGGCGGCCCCGGTCGCTGGCGAGGGCCTCGGGACAATTCAGGGCAGCCAAGAGCGCGTCGATCCGCAGCAGCCAGCGCGACGGCACCGTCGGCGTGCCCTCGACCCGGCCGGCGCGGGTCAGCACCACCCGCGGCGCGGCGACGGCTTGGGCGAAGTCTTGGGCGGAGAGGCCGATCCGCCGCTCCGGCAGGCTCAGGCCGAAGTCAGCCTGCATGGGCCGGCTCAGCCAGGGGCCCGGATCGACCTGGGCCGGCCAGGTTCCCTCGTTGAGGCCGCCCAGGATCACCAGGTCGAAATGCTGCAGCCGCGCTTCCAGCGGGCCGAGGATGGCGAGCCGCGGGTGACGGCCGTAGCGCGGCCGCACCACCTGGGAGGCCATCAAGGCCGTGAGCAGGGCCGGATAGCGCTCGCCCCCGAGAGCCGGCCCATGGGCGGCGGCATCGTGCAGCTCATCCATGAATTTCGCCGCCGCCTCGCCGGACTCCTCGACCCACAGTCGCTCGCCGCCCGCGGCCTGGTCGCTCGCCGCCAGGGCTTCGGCAAAGGCCAAGTGCTCGACGACGACGCGCGCGGGATTGGGCCGCTTGGCCTCGAGGGCCTTGGCGAAAGGTGCCGCCATCTTGGCCAGGCCGGCGACCCAGGGGGCAAGTTCCTTGCGCGCTTTGGAAATCTTCACCGCCTGCTTGAGGCCGTCGAAGCCGGGGGCCGGACGCGGACCGCGCAGCACCTCCGTCTCGAGCAGCCGCGCCCGGCGGCGAAACTCGGGAGCGGGCAGGCCGCCGGCGGCGAGCGGGTGCTTGAGGGTGGCTAGCAGGTCGACCGGCGTCAGTCCGCCGGCCACCATCTGCGCCGTCAGCCGCAAGAAGATGCCGATCGGCGTCTCGGCCAGGGGCACCCCGGCCGAATCGTCGGCCTCGATTTGCCAGCGCCCCAGTTCGGCCGCCACCCGCCGAGCCAGGACCCGGTCCGGGGTGACCAACGCGGCGGTCTCATGGGGGGTTTCCAGGGCCTCGCGCATCAGCAGGGCGATCACGCCTGCCTCTTCGTTGGGCGTGGCGCAGTCGATGCGGCACACACCGTCCAGTGCCCGCGCCGCCTTGTCCGGCGGCAGAGCCTTGGCGGCGTCGCGCCAGTCGGCCGTGGTTCCGGCCGGCCGCAGCGCCCAGCCGACGAAGGCGCTGCGGGCCGAATCGGCGGGTACGGCCGTCGAGTCGGGCGGCCAGGGCCAGTCCTCGATGTCCTCACGAGTGAGTTCGAGACGCGCCAGCAGTCGGGCCAGACCATGCTGGGCGTGACTCGGGTCCTCGGCGATGGCCGCCCAGACGGCCTCGTCCGAAGCGCGGTCGACGCCGGGCAGAACCACCTCGCCCGACGGCAGCCGGGCGACCGTG
>JAUVQB010000175.1 GCA_030598385.1 Alphaproteobacteria bacterium
CCGGCGACCGCACGAAGGCGCTGGTCGATCTCTTCGGCTCGCTCTTGCTGCTGCTTCCGGTGGTCGGGCTGATCTTTTGGGTCAGCCTCGGCTATGTCGCCGACTCCTGGGCGCGGCTGGAGGAATCCCGCGAGGCCGGCGGTATGCCGGGGCTGTTCCTCTTGAAGACGGTGATCCCGGGCTTCTGCGTCCTTCTGGGCTTGCAGGGGCTTTCGCTCGCGGGGCGCAGCCTGCTGGTGCTTCGCCGGCACCCCGGCTTCGTGGACCCTGACGACAGCCAATCGGGCGGGGAGGCGGGCGGTGTCGCCTGAGCTGATCGGCGAAGTCCTCAGCCTGCTGATGTTCGCGGGCGCGTGCTGTGTGTTGCTGCTGGGCTATCCGGTGGCGCTCACGCTGGCCGGCTGCGCCCTCCTGTTCGCCGTGCTGGGCAACCTCTTCGGCGCGTTCCAATGGAGCCTCCTGGGCAGCCTGCCGTCGCGCTATTTCGGCGTGATGGTCAACGAGCTTTTGGTCGCGGTGCCCCTCTTCGTCTTCATGGGTATCATGCTGGAGCGCTCGAAGATCGCCGAAGAACTTCTTGAGACTATGTCATTTTTATTCGGTCGACTTCGCGGCGGCCTCGGCATCTCGGTGATCTTCGTCGGCATGCTGCTGGCGGCCTCGACGGGGATCGTCGGGGCGACGGTGGTGACCATGGGCCTGCTCAGCCTGCCGGCCATGTTGAAGTGCGGCTACAGCCCGCGGCTCGCCAGCGGCATCATCTGCGCCTCGGGCACTTTGGGCCAGATCATCCCGCCCTCGATCGTTCTGGTCCTGCTCGGCGACATTCTCCAGGGCGCCAACACCCAGGCCCAGCTCGCCAAGGGCAACTACGCGCCCGAGCCGGTTTCCGTGGTCGACCTCTTCGCCGGCGCCTTCCTGCCGGGCATGGTGCTGGTTGGGCTTTACATGGCCTGGGTGCTGGTGACCGGCCTGATCCGGCCGGCGGCCTGTCCGCCGGTGCCGCGGCCGGCGGACGACATGGCGTTGCTGCTGCGGGTCTGGCGCGTGCTGGTGCCGCCGCTCCTCCTGATCGTGGCGGTGCTGGGCTCGATCCTCCTGGGCATCGCTACGCCGACGGAATCCGCCGCCGTCGGCTCGGTCGGCGCGACGCTCCTGGCCGCCGCGCGGATGGAGGAGCGGTCGCGCCGTCCGGTGCTGCTGGCCGGCGGAGCGATGGCGCTGCTGGTGTTGCTGGCCAGCTTGTTCGATTTGCGCATGCAGCGCGATATCGTGCCGGCGACGGATCTGGCCGCCGCCATCCTGGCCGGCTTGTGCTGCTTGGTCGTCGTCTGGGGGCTGGCCCTAAGCCTCAGGATCGTGTTCGCCGGCGGTGTCTTGCGCGAGGTCATGAGCGGCACCCTCAAGGTCTCCTGCATGGTCTTTTTGATCCTGCTGGGCGCCTCGGTGTTCTCGCTGGTGTTCCGCGGGCTCGGCGGCGACCATGTGGTCGCGAACGTGCTGCTCGACATGCCGGGCGGCGCCTTCGGGGCCATGCTGCTGGTCATGGCGGTGATTTTCCTGCTCGGCTTCTTCCTCGATTTCATCGAGATCATCTTCGTCGTGGTGCCCATCGTCGGCCCGATCATGCTGCAGATGGATATCTCGCCGGTTTGGTTTGGCGTCATGATCGCGGTCAACCTGCAGACCTCGTTCCTGACGCCGCCGTTCGGCTTCGCGCTCTTTTACCTGCGCGGGGTCGCCCCGCCCGAGGTCACGACGGGCGACATCTACCGGGGCATCCTGCCCTTCGTGCTGATCCAGCTGTTCGGGCTCTGCGTCATCGCCGCCTTTCCCGGCCTCGCCACCTGGCTACCTGGGGTGCTGTTTTGAGCGGCGGCGTGGCGCTGGTCCTGCTGGCCGCCCTCAGCATCAGCCTGACCAATGTGTCGGCGCCCTTCGTCTACGAGGCCGGCGGCAATCCGCAGACCATCATCGTTCTGCGCAATCTCGCCTTCCTCGTCATCTGCGGCCTGTGGCTGAAGGCGAGCGGCCGGTTTCGCTGGCTCGAGCGGCGCGCTCAGCTGGTCTGCTTCGGCGCCGGCGTCGCCTATACCTCGGGCTCGGCCGGCCTGTTGCTGTCGCTGCTTTACTTGCCCGTAAGCCTGGCCATCCTGATCTTCTTCACCTTTCCGCTGCTCACGGCGTTGTTGGAAAGCATCCTCGACCGCCGCCTGCCGGGCCTCGGACAGTTTGCCTGCCTACTTGCCGCCCTAACCGGGCTCGCGGTCGCGCTCGAGGTGGAGCGCTTCGCGTTCGCGCCGGAAGGCGTCATCTTCGCGGCGATCGGCGCCGTCGGCGTCGCGGTTTCCTACGTCTGGACCGGCCGGGCACTGCCCGGTGCGGACTCGGCGGTCATGACCTTCCACATGGCGATTACCGGCCTTGTCGGCGCCGCGCTCTACGTCGCCGCGACCGGAAGCTTTGCCCTGCCCGTCGACGGCGGCGCGGGAATTAGCGGCTGGGCAGCGCTGGTCGTCGCGGTCGTCGGCTTCGCCGTCGCCTTCTTCGCCATGTTCCGGGGCGTGCATCTGATCGGCCCGGCTTCGACGGCCATGGTGATGAATCTGGAGCCGGTCTTCACCATCGCCCTGGCGGTCGCCCTGCTTGCCGAGGCGCTGAGCGGCCGCAAGCTGATCGGTGCGGCGTTGGTGCTTGCCGCCGTGGTCGCCTCGCAACTTCTGTTGAAGCGGCGGCGAGCGATGCCGCCGGCGTGAGGGATTATTTCTCGCGGCTGAGCACCAGCCCGAGGGTGACCAGTCCAGCCGAGACGAAGCGCCAGACGCCGAAACCTTCCTTCAGCACGAAGGTGGAAATGACGGCCGCGAACAGGACGCTGGTTTCGCGCAGGGAGGACACCATCGCCATGGGGGCCAGGGCCAGGGCCCAGATGACGATCCAGTAGGCGCCGACCTGCAGGGCGCCGCCGAGGAAGCCGACCAACAGATTGCGGCGCAGAACCTGGCGCACCGCGGAGGGCTTCCAGATCGACACCAGGAGGAAGGTGAGAAAGCCGTCTGCGATCGTGAGCCAAACCGCGAAGCCGAGGATCGAACCGGCCTGCCGCACGCCCAGCCCGTCGGCCACCGTATAAGACGCGATGAAGGTTCCGGTGAGAAGGGCGTAGAGCACCGCCTTCGGCTTCTTGGCCACGCCCGCCGCCTTGTCGAAGGTGAGCGCCATCACGCCGACGGCGAGGCAGACGACGCCCAAGAGGGCGGCCGGGGCCATGGTTTCGCCAGCAATGAAAACGGCGCCGAGCGTGACGAGCAGGGGCGCCGATCCCCGCGCAATGGGGTAGACTTGCCCCAAGTCCCCATGATCGTAGGCGAGGGGCAGGAAAAAGTGATAGCCGGTGTGCAACAGGATGGTGAGCGCCAGCAGGGGCCAGCTCGCCGGGTGGGGAGCCGCCACGAAAGGAAGGACGGCGAGGGAAATGAGGCTTCCCGCTGCCGTCACCACGGCCATGGCGGCCAGCCGGTCCCCCTGGATCTTGATCAGCGCGTTCCAGCCGGCATGCATCGCCGCGGCAAGCAGGACCAAGGCGCCGACCTCGAGGCTCATGTTTGTTTACGCTCCGCGGGTCACCCGCCGCCCGAGGCGTAGCGGCGGATGACGTGCCCTAGAGCTGCACGTAGCGGAACGGCAGCGTCCGGGCGTTGTAGAACGCCTGTTCGGAAACCTTGGCAAAGACGAGCGACTGCTTGCGGAAGGCTAGGATGCTCGTCATCACCTCACGGCTCGTGGGATCCCCGGAGGCGAGGTCGCCCAGCACCTCGCCGGCCAGCTTGCCCAGCGCGTCCAGAACCTTGTCGGGGAACTTCTTCAGGATCACGCCGTGCTCTTTCACCAGGGTGTTCAAGGCCGCGTTGTTGTTGGCCATGAACTCGTTCAGCACGTAGCCGTTCACATGGGCGTTGGCGGAGGCGACGATCGCCTTCAGGTCGTCGTCGAGGCCCTCCCAGGCCTTGATGTTGATGAAGTTGTCGAGCAGCGTCGCCGGCTCGTGCCAGCCCGGGTAGTAGTAGAGCTTGGCGCTCTTGTAGAGGCCGAAGGCGAGGTCGTTGTAAGGGCCGACCCATTCGGTGGCGTCGATCGCGCCGGACTGGAGGGCGGGCGGAATCTCGCCGCCCGGCAGGTTCACCACGTTGCCGCCGGCGGCCTTCACCACTTCGCCGCCGAGGCCGGGGATGCGCATCTTGAGGCCACGGTAGTCCTCGGTGGAGTTGATCTCCTTGTTGAACCAGCCGCCCATCTGTACGCCGGTGTTGCCCGAGGCGAAGAACTTGCAGCCGAGCTCGCTATAGACCTTGTCCGCCAGTTCCTGGCCGCCGC
>JAUVQB010000037.1 GCA_030598385.1 Alphaproteobacteria bacterium
ATGCCCCGGCCGGTGTATTCGACGCGCTCGCCCCGATACACCGTGTTGCCCCAGAAATAGCGGCGAAGCCGGGTCTTGGCCCAGAAGCGATAGAAGCCGAGCGTGATCAGATTGAAGAGCGCGTTCTGCAAGGCGATCCCACCGACTGCGCCGGCTCGGCCCTCATAGCTGATTCGCTCGACCGGCCCTGCGGCGGCCCCAGTGGCTGCCCCAGCGTCGGCCGTCGTCTTGAAAACGTCCTGACTAGCGCCCGTGTCCGACATGTCTCAACCTCAAGTTCATGAAGCAAGCATCGCACCATACCGTTAGATGATGACCGCTTGCCTAATGCCCGCCGAGCTTGCGCGGCAGGCTCGGCGCCGCGCAAGTCCAATCGCGGCAGACTCTTGGACAAGGGCGCCCCGGGGTGACTGCGGGGTGACTGCGGCGTGACTGCGGGAGGACTGCGGGGCCACCGCGGGTCAACTTCAGCCTTGGTGGCCTTGGCCGCCTCGCCTATGATCCCGCGCCGCGCCACTAGAGAGCCTGTCCAGCCATGTCGTCGAATGAAAGCCCACAGGACGCCCAGGCGGCCGAAGACCTGTTGGCGGCCCTCAAGGAGATTGCAGAAAACGCCGGCGAGGAAATCCTGACCATTTATGCGGCCGCCGAGAAGGGCGAGGGTCCCGTCGTGCGGGAAAAGGCCGACTCTACCCCGGTGACCGAGGCCGACGAGTCCGCCGAAGCCCTTATACTGGAGGCTTTGGCCGAGCTCACGCCGGATATTCCCGTGGTTTCGGAAGAGGCCGCCTCCGCCGGTTACCTGCCCGATGTTTCGGGCGGGCGCTTCTGGCTGGTCGATCCACTCGACGGCACCCGCGAGTTCCTGTCGCGCAACGGCGAGTTCACGGTCAACATCGCTCTGGTCGAAGACGGCCTGCCGGTCGCCGGCGTGGTGCACGCCCCCGCGCTCGGTAAGACCTGGACCGGCGCCCAGGCGAAGGCCGGCACCGGGCAAGCGGGCGCCGCGCGCTTCACCGAGACCGGCAAGGAGGAGACGCCGGTCCGCGTGCGCGACCTGCCGGCCGAGGGCGTGACCGTGGTCGCCAGCCGGCGCCATGGCAGCGGCGACCTGCTGGACGACTTCCTGAAGGACTACACCGTGAAGGACCTGGTTTCCGCCGGCTCGTCGCTCAAGTTCTGCCTGGTGGCGAGCGGCCGCGCCGACCTTTATCCGCGTTTCGGGCGCACCATGGAATGGGATACCGCCGCCGGGCACGCCGTGCTGCTGGCCGCCGGCGGCACCGTCGAAACGACCGCCGGCGGCACCGTCGAGACGGTCGCCGGCCAGCCCCTCGCCTACGGCAAGCCGGGCTTCGAGAACCCCTTCTTTATTGCGAGAGGGGCCAAGGATGCCGCCAGCGGGTAGGGCGCCGGGCGGCGAAGCCCACTGAAGGACTCCCCCATGTACGGCAAGCCCCTCGTCCCGGCCGATTTCGACGTGCCCTCGGGCCTCGAGACCGACTGCCTGCGCCTGCGCCCCTTGTGCGCCAGCGACGCGGTGAAGGACTACGACGCCGTCATGACCAGCGCCGAGCGGTTGAAGACCGTCTATTGCCCTATCAAGACCTGGCCCGACGGCCTCACCCTGGAGCAGAACCTGAAGGAACTGGCCTGGCACGAGATCGAATTCCAGAAACGCAAATCCTTTGCCTATACGGTGGTGAGCCTCGGCGAATCCCAAGTCCTCGGCTGCCTCTACCTCTATCCCACCGGCCGGGGCGGCCACGACGTGGAGGTGAGCCTCTGGGTGCGGGCCTCGGAGGCGGAGACCGGCCTCGACGCCCACCTCTACGAGACCGTGCGGCGCTGGATCGCCGAGGCCTGGCCCTTCGAGACTCCCGCCTATCCGGGCCGGGAGATTAGCTGGGAGGACTGGGCCGCCCTGCCGGAGGGGTGAGCGCCAACCGGCGTGAACCCCGGGGCGCTATCTCGCAGCTCTGAGAATTTCCTTCGCCAGGGCGGCGATTTCCTGGGCGGCGCGGCCGCGCGGCTGGGATTCGCCGACCGCCTTGCCCTCGGCCAGCGCGGCGGCAAAGGCGACCCGGTTGCCGAGGCGGGCGCGGGCGATCTTGGCGCCCAGTTGTTTTGCTTCGCCTTCCATGGCCTCGGTCAGTTTGGCGCGCGCCGGCACCCGGTTGAAGACCAGCAGCGCCGGCACTTTCTCGGCCGCCGCCAGCTCGAGGGTCGGCCGGGTCGCCCAGACGTCCATGGGCGAAGGCTGGACCGGCACGACGACCAAGTCAGCGGCGCGGATGGCGATGCGCGCCTCGGTCTCGGCATGGGGCGGCGAGTCGATGATCACCACGTCATGGCCGGCCGCTGCGCGCTCGACCTCGGCCCGCGCGCGCCAGCCTTCGATGGCGCTGACCAACACGCCTGCCGGCAGGCCGTCCATCCATTCCTGGCGGAGTCCGTACCAGCGGCTGAGCGATTGCTGGGGATCGATATCGACCGCGACGACCCGCTTTTTCATCGCCGTGTACGCAACGGCAAGGTGGGCGGCCAGAGTCGTTTTGCCGGCGCCGCCCTTTTGCTGCGCCACGGTAATGATTTTTGCCGCCATTCAGGGCTCCAAAGGGGAAAAGATTCGCTTTGATTCATAATGCATTCCAAGACGGCCTTGGACAAGGAACGCAGAGGGGCCGCGGCGACCCTTTTTGCACCGCACGGTTGGGGTCTTGACCTCGGTCCCGAAGAGTCGCAGGCTTTTTCCACGTGGCCGGTAAAACCGGTGACGATATAGCCGCCGCAATGCCTGTGCGGTGACTCTCGGTGGGCCGCTGTTACCGCGGACAGGGCACCACCCGAGCAAAGAGAGAGCTCAGCAAAAGAGGAGCCGTCCGACTCGTCGGGCGGCTCCCGCTCCGTTCTGGCGCAAGGCGTCGCGACCTCCAAGAGAAAATCAAAGACCGCGGAGTCGCCTTATCGCAGGATTTCGCTCGTGGGCGTCTCGCTGCCGCGCCAGCCATAGCCGCAGCCCGGCACGAAGACGATCTGGTCGAAATCCGGGTCGACCTCGCGGAACTTCTTTCTGAGGCGCCGTACCAGCGACTTGACACGCTCGGGGCCATTCGCCGGGCCGCCACCCGGAGCGCCCTCGGTCTGGCGCTCGTCCAGTTCCGACAGGATCGCCATAGCCTGCTGGTAGGTCAGGCCGGGTTCCGGCGCCCCAACAAGGCCTGAGAGGAGGGCTTGCTCCGCCGGGCCGAGATCCAAGTAGTTGTCCTTCCAGGACACTTGCGTTCCCTCGGCGTTGAATACCAGCGGCCCCTGGCTGCGCATCGTCGCGAGGAGGCCCGGATGGCCAAGCAAGGCACCCGCCCGGATCGCTTTTGTCAGGTTCCGCCGCATGCTCGCGAACGGCTGGGTTCGGTCGATAACGCCGGCCGCGCCCCACTTTTCCGCCGCTCTATGGGCACCACCCTGAGCACTCAGAACGTAGACCGGACTCGCACAGCGCGCCGCGCGAAGCCTGGCGCGTGGCTGTTCGCCGTCTCCGGCCGCCCCGGCATCGGCCTGCGCATCGACGATGAGCGCGTCGACGTCGGCGCCCGCTTCGATATGACTGAGGGCGGCGTCCGCGCTGGAGAACTCCAGGATCCGAAGGCCCTCTTCGGCCAGGGCCATGGCGAGGGATTCCCGCAGCAGCCGATCTTCAAGCACGATGATCACTCGCCCACCGCGCCCCGCGCCGCCTAGCTGTGCCAGCGCCATGCCCCTCTATCGACCTCCATCTCCCAAATCGATGCCCCAATTTCCGTAATGGGGCGGCGTGCCTAACGGGATAAAGTATACACCCTTTCGCATGGCTTTTGGGGACCGGCCGGCTCGGCGCCGCCGGCAAGAGGCATCAATCGCCGGACAGCAGCACCACCGCGTCGTCGGCCGAGCTGCGCCAGACCGCATGGCGGCCGCGGCGAATTCAAGGCTGCAAGAGCGGCAGCGCGTGCGCTTCCGCCACGCTTTCCCCCAAGCGCACGTCGAAGTCGGGGCAGTCGAGGAGAATCGCATCCGCGCGCTCCCCGGGCCCGTGTCCGGTCAGGACGTGCAGCCCCCCGGCACAGCCCGCCGCTCGCGCGGCCTCGAGATCGCGGACCCGGTCGCCGACCACCCAGGACGCCGCCAGGTCGAGGCCAAGCCGCTCGGCCGCCCGCAGCAGCATGCCCGGCTGCGGCTTGCGGCAGGGATGCTCCCGGCGGTAGGGCGGATTGCCATCGGGATGAAACGGACAGGCGAGCACCATGTCGAAGGCCGCCTGTTCGGCCGCCAAGAGAGCCTCGAGCCGGCTCTGGGTGACGGCGAAGGCGTCCCAGCCGAAGAGGCCGCGGGCGATGCCGGACTGGTTGGTGGTCAAGACGACGGCAATCCCCCGTTGCCGGGCCTCGGCCACGACCGAGGCGGCGCCGGGCACCAGCCGGACGTCCTCGGGGCGGTGGAGAAAATGCACCTCCTCCACCACCACGCCGTCGCGATCGAGGAACAGCGCCGCCCGGCCGGCCACGCCGCCGTCGCCGGCCGGAGGGAAGGTCCGGCACCAAATGCCGTCGCTCTCGAGATAAAGCGTCTCACTCATGCGTCTCGGGCTCTTCCTTGGGCCAACTCCACCTCGCCTCTCATCCGCGGGCGCAACGCCGTGGCGCCCGCCGCGCGTGAACGATTCCTTCACAGTCACGCTTAACGATCCGTAAACCGCCCCCGCATAAGCTATCGCCAGCGACTCTTTGCGGCCTCGAACGGGTCCGCTTGGACGACCCACGGTGAAACATGCGCTACGGCCAAGGCAAGGCTCTTAGTCGAGGATTCGAGCGGAACCTCGGACCCGCCCTGGCCCTGACTCGGTCGCGTTCGAACCGCCTCCACGGCCCCCACGGCAAAGGAGCAGTGGCATGACGAAACGGCAGATCTGCGCGGTGACCAGCAGCCGCGCCGATTACAACCTGCTGGCCCCGCCCATGCGGCTGATCCGCGACGATCCAAGCCTGGAGCTCCAGGTCATCGTCACCGGCATGCACTTGACGACCGAGTTCGGCTTCACCTACCGGCGGATCGAGCAGGAGGGCTTCCCGGTTACCGCCCGGGTCGAGTCGAGCCAGCGCGGCGACGACGTGGCCTCGGTCACCAAGTCGATCGGCTACGGCGTCATCGGCTTCGCCGATGTCCTGCAGCGCCTGCGGCCGGATATCCTGATGATCCTCGGCGACCGCTACGAGATCTTCGCGGCGGCCCAGGCCGCCGTGATCGCGAGGGTGCCGATCGCCCACCTCTGCGGCGGCGACACGGTGGACGGCGCTTTCGACGACGGCATCCGCCACGCGATCACCAAGATGGCCCACCTGCATTTCGTCACCAACGAGATGGCGGCACGCCGCCTGCGCCAGATGGGCGAGAACCCCGATCACGTCTACCTGGTCGGCAACCCGGGTCTCGACCAGATCCGCCAGGTCAAGCGGATGCCGCGTGAAGACACCTTCGCGGCGCTGGGCATCCCGGCGCGGGCCCGCAATCTCTTGATCGCTTTCCATCCGGAAACCCTTGCCATGGAGGGCAGTCTCACTCGGCTGGAAGAGCTGCTGGCGGCGCTCAGCGAGTTGGGGCCCGACCATTCCCTCATCTTCACCGGACCGAATTCGGACAGCGAGGGGCGCTCTTTCGCCCGGCGCATGGAGGCCTTCGTCGGCGAGCACGAGAACGCGATTCTACGCACCTCTCTCGGCCAAACCCTCTATCTGAACGCGCTGGCGCACTGCGATGCGGTAGTCGGAAACTCCTCGAGCGGCATCTACGAGGCGCCGTCCCTCAAGACCGCCACCGTCAATATCGGCAACCGCCAGAACGTGCGGTTGAAGGCGGACTCGGTGATCGACTGCGCCGCCGAACGCGCCGAGATCGCCAGGGCGATCATCAGGGCGATCGCACTCGACTGCTCCAGAGTCGAGAACCCCTACGGCGAGGGGCACAGCGCGCCGCTCATCGTCGAGGCCCTGAAAGCGCTGCCCGATCCCACGGCCCTCCTGAAGAAGCACTTCTACGAGATCAAGGTGGCATGACTCTGCGAATTCGGGCGGGGCAGGGGTTTTCCGCGATCGCGCCCCGGTCGTCACACGGTTTACCGGGCAAGCTATCGGGTATAAGCGTATCGCCGCCACGGAATTGCGATCGAGGTCCTGCCACGGGGTGTTGAAAGAAGGGCGCCACTCCGCCTCCCCCGCAACCGCCATATAACCGCCGAGCTGCTAACCTAAATGCCGAAAAATATTTTGATCTTTGCGTGCAAGCTCGCGGTCACCGGCAGTTTGATATATTGGGTCGTCCTCCCCAAAATCGACTTGGATGCCGCGATCGACAGGATGGACCGGCTATCGCCCGGTTTACTGCTCATCGCTGGCGCCTTGATCTTCTTTCAAAACGCCATCGTGGTGGCCTGGAGATGGGAGCGCGTGGTCGCGGCAATCGATCGGGCCCTGCCCCCTTGGCGCCTGCTCAAAACCACCATCATCACGCTGTTCTTCAACCAGGTGCTGCCCTCGACCGTCGGCGGCGACGGCATGCGCATCTGGTTCCTGCGTGGCATGGGCCGCACCATCGGTGTCGCCATCCGATCGGTCGTGATCGACCGCCTGATCGGATTTTTCGGGCTCCTCCTGCTTGGCTTCGGCGGCTCGCTTTACCTCATGGCGCGGATCGAGGAACCCGGGCCGGTTTGGGTGGTGGCGCTGGTCAGCCTCGGGGGCCTTGTCCTGATCGCCCTGGCGCCGAGCCTGGTGAGCACCCTGACCTGGCTGCCGTTCGACCGCATCCGGCAGGCGTTGGAAACGCTCGCCCGCGAGGTCAATCTCCTGGCCCGCGACCGGCCGCGCTTGGCGCGGCTGGTCGGCGCATCGATCCTCGGGCAATTGGCGCTCGCCACGGCCGTTTTCTGCCTGGCCCGCGATCTGGAGGTCCCATTGGATCTCCTGGGTGCCGTCGCTGTTGTTCCCGGCGTCATGGTCGCCTCCTCCATTCCCATATCGATCGCCGGCTGGGGCGTTCGCGAGGCAGCCATGATTGTCGGGCTCGGCTTGCTCGGCGTCGGCCAAAGCGATGCGGCCATCATATCGATTGGCTTCGCCCTGCTGGTCCTCATCTTCGGGCTTTTGGGCGGGCTGGTTTGGGTCGTCCGTGGCAGCCCCAAGCCGAAGAGCGACGACATCAAAGAGCTGGACGCCGCCATGCAGGGCGGTTCGGACGGGTGATGCCGACTGTCGGCTTGGCCCTCGCCCTTTTCGCGGGGGCGTTTCTTGTGCACCTTGTCCGTTGGCGCATCGCGCTGCCGTCGGCGACGGCGCGCGCGCTTCTCGTCACATTCGTCTTTGGCATCCTTGGCGGCCTGGTCTTTGTCGAGCTGATGGCCCGGATCCTGCCCGGCCTTGCCACCCTGCTGCCACCAGAGCCCTTCGGCACCCTGCAAGCGCTCCTCTTGTCGCTCGCCTTCGCCGCCGGATACGTGATGACCTATCCGGCCATCGAAGTCGAAAGCCCGACCCTGGTGATGATCCAGGCGATCGCCCGGCGCGGCGACGAAGGCCTGGCGCGCGCCACCTTGTTCGCACAGTTAAACGACGAGGTCTTGGTCGCCCCGCGGGTGCGCGATCTCTTGAGCGAAGGGCTGGCCGTCGAACGAGAGGGGCGGCTGCACCTCAGCACGCGTGGTCGCAGGCTGGTGAACTTGTTCTTCATTTGGCGCCGCCTGTTGGGCGCCAGTGCGGGCGGCTAGCCGTGGCGACGCCGTTCTGGGCCCTCCTCATGGCGACGCTGGCCGTCGCGGCCAACATGGCCGGGCAGATCATGGCCTACCGGCTGTTGCGAGCCGAGGGCAAATTGTTCAAGTCGCAGATCGCGGGAACGCTGCTCGGCGGCTTGGTCCTGGCGCTCCTCCTGATATCGGGGCCGGATGCCAGCCTTTCGGCCGATGTCGTGACCGCCGATGCCTTGCTCTACGCCGCCTTCTGCTACGTTTATTTCCACTGGAACAACATGGGCGAGACGGCCCGGCGCATTCGCATGCTGCGAGAACTCGCGGCGGCGCCCGAGGGCTTGACCTTCGAGGAAATGGTGCAACGCTATTCGGCGCAAGAAATTCTCGAGCGCCGCCTCGAACGCCTCTCCGCGGCGGGGCAAATCAGCGAAACCGATGGTCGCCTGGTCCTGACGAGCCGCACGGTCCTGCTTTCGGCGCGCCTGGTGGGCCTGGCCAAGCAAATAATCTTCGGAGGACGCAGTGAGCTGGACGAGCATGATCACATTACGCTCTGAGTCTCTGCAGATTCTAGACCATGCCCCAGCAAACCGCTAAGAGGGTCTTGTTGCCTCAACCCCGAGTCGCCGAATCCTCAGCGCCCGTGCGTGCTTGTCGGACACGTCTTTCACCATGACTCTCTCATCGCCCGACACCGAACCCGCCACGACCGTCGAACCGGGTGCGGGCCGGCCCGCCTTCAGCTTCGTGGTGCCCAGTTACAACGAAGCGGCGAATCTCGGCGGCACGGTGGCGGAGATCGAAGCGAGCGCCCGCGAGGCCGGCTTGGCGAGCTTCGAAATCGTCTTGGTGGACGATGGCAGCAGCGACGGAACGGCAGAGGTCATTCAAGGGCTGGCGGAGGCCAAGCCCTATGTCAGGCCGGTCATAAACCCGCGAAATCTGGGCCTTGGCGGGGCCTACAAGGCCGGCGTGGCGGCGGCTGGCGGCATCCATGTGATGATGGTGCCAGGTGACAACGCCCATCCCGCCCACGGCATCTCGCCCATCATCGCCGCCGTCGACACGGCCGATATGGTGATCCCCTACGTCACCAATCCTGAGGTGCGCAGCTTTCCGCGGCGCCTCGCCTCGCGCGGCTTCGTCGTCATCATGAACGCGCTTTTCGACCTCAAAGTGCCCTATTACAACGGCCTGGTCGTCCACCGGCTCGATCTGCTGCGCGAGATCGAGATCGAGACCGACAGCTTTGCCTACCAGGCCGAAGCGGTCGTCAAGCTTTTGAAGCGCGGGGCGGATTTCCAAACCGTCGGGGTCGAGATCAACATACGGGAGCCCGGCAATACGAAGGCCTTCCGGGTTTCCAACGTCGTCAACGTGCTGCGGGCCCTCGTGGACCTGAAACGCCGGGTCGGATAGACGGGTATTATGTTGAGCGGGCTGGGGCCGCGATTTAGCGAAGCGGAACTCAGACGAAATCGATGTGCTGCGGGGGTTCCTGGCCGTTCAGTTTCGGCAGGTCGAGCTGGCCCTTCTGATAGCCGTCGAGGAACTCGTTGACCTTGTGCTGCAGGCAAAGCGAGCCGCACATGCTCTGGGCGTTGAAGTCGGG
>JAUVQB010000007.1 GCA_030598385.1 Alphaproteobacteria bacterium
GGCCCATGTTGGCGGGTTAGCACTTCTCGCCAACTGACTGAGCTTGTTCCAGTGTCATTGCTCATATCCGCATTGCTTGTCATCACGTGTGCTCCCGCGCTATGAGGAGGACGGTACAAGTTCAAGTTAGCTTGAAGTCAAGAGGTAATTTGGCAGTCATTGCGGGAGAATTGGAGATGGCGAAAAGCACGGCTCTTCTGACCATTGGAGAGGCCGCTCGTCGATGTGGGATTGCTACGTCAACCTTGCGGTTCTATGAGGAACGCGGGCTGATCAGTTCTGTCCGCTCTGCGGGAAATCAACGGCTCTATCATCGCGCGGCACTTCGGCGAATCTCGGTTGTCAGGGTCGCCCAATCACTGGGGCTCACCCTAAAAGAGATCGGGGAGGCTCTGGCAGAACTTCCCGATGGCCGGACGCCGAATAAGCGGGATTGGGAGAGGCTGTCCAGGAAGTGGCGTGCCCATCTGGACACTCGCATCGACCAGCTACAGCGCATGCGAGAAAATCTCACGGAATGTATTGGATGCGGTTGTCTGTCGCTCAAGAGCTGTGCACTCCATAATCCAGGCGACCGTTTCGCCGCATCGGGCACTGGCCCCCGTATACTGCTTGATCCTTCTGCAGGGACAGAACGCGGGCCATCGAAGTGCCTCTCGTTGTTCGGGTCCAATGCGAACTGAACCACAAAGTTGCGCAGAGCGACGAGACCGTTGATGGCGGCCGCGCGCGGTGGTATGGGCCACGGCCGGGGCCAGCCAGACGACTGACCTTTGACCATTGACCCTGTATTAACCGGATTGGGGCACCTATATACCCTCTTCGAGATCCATAACCCCGATAACCCTTGAAACCGGGCATGCCATGACCAGGCTCCAGGGCGAGATCGCCCGACGGCGCACCTTCGCCATCATCTCCCACCCGGACGCGGGCAAGACCACGCTGACCGAGAAGCTGCTGCTGTTCGGCGGCGCGATCCAGCTCTCCGGCGCGGTCAAGGCACGCGGCAAGGCGAGGCGCGCCCGCTCCGACTGGATGAAGGTGGAGGCCGAGCGCGGCATCTCGGTGGCCTCCTCGGTCATGACATTCGATTACGGCGACTGCACCTTCAACCTGCTGGACACGCCGGGCCACGAGGATTTCAGCGAGGACACCTACCGCACCCTGTCGGCGGTCGATTCGGCGGTCATGGTGATCGACGCCGCCAAGGGCATCGAGGTCCAGACCCGCAAGCTGTTCGAAGTCTGCCGCCTGCGCGACGTGCCCATCATCACCTTCATCAACAAGCTCGACCGGGACGGCCGCGATCCGTTCGAGCTGCTCGACGAGATCGAGCAGACGCTGGCGCTCGACGTTACCCCGGCGAGCTGGCCGGTCGGCATGGGACGCGATTTCCACGGCTGCTACGACGTGATCGGCGACACGCTGGTGCTGATGGAAAAGGGCCATGCCGCCGGCGCGCTGGAGCACGGTCCGATGAGCGCGGCGCGGTGCGACGGTATCGACGACCCGGCGCTGGATCGGCTGCTGCCGAAGGATGCCGTGGCGCGGCTGCGCGAGCAGTTGCCCATGGCCAGGGGACTGTGCCCGCCGCTCGATATCGACGCCTATAGAGAGGGGCATCTCAGCCCGGTCTTCTTCGGCTCGGCGATCAACAATTTCGGCGTCCGCGAACTGCTCGATGGGTTGGTGCGACTAGCCCCGCCGCCGGGAAGCCGCCCCGCCTGCGCCCGCGTGGTGTCGCCGGACGAGGCCAAGGTCTCGGGCTTCGTGTTCAAGATCCAGGCCAACATGGACCCCAAGCACCGCGACCGGGTCGCGTTCTTCCGCGTCACCTCGGGCCATTTCAAACGGGGCATGAAGCTGCTGGCGGTGCGTAGCGGCAAGTCCATCAACCTGCACAACCCGATGATGTTCCTGGCCCAGGAGCGCGAAACCGCCGAAGACGCCTGGCCGGGCGACATCATCGGCATCCCCAACCACGGCAATCTGCGCATCGGCGACACCCTGACCGAGGGCGAGAAGATCCAGTTTTCCGGTGTCCCGAGCTTTGCGCCGGAGTTGCTGCGGTCGGTCGTCCCGCTCGATCCCATGCGGGCCAAGCATCTCGGACGGGCTCTGACCCAGCTCGCTGAGGAAGGCGTCGCCCGGGTGTTCAGGACCCGGCTCGGATCGACTTGGATCGTCGGCGTATTGGGCCCGCTCCAGTTCGACGTCATGGCCGATCGCATCCGCACGGAATACGACGTAGCGGTGCGGTTCAGCCCGGTCGAGCTCTACACCGCCCGCTGGCTCATGGCGGATGATCCCCATATGCTGAAGAAATTCATCGACAAGAACCCGGCCGCCATCGCCGACGACCACGACGGCACACCGGTGTTCCTCGCCCGCAACGCCTGGCACTTGGACAAGACCGCCGAGGAGTGGTCCGGCATCCGCCTCCTCAAGACTCTTGAAAGCGGGCCGTATATGGCGGCGGCCTGAATTTCGCTGCCTACGGACGGGCCCGCCGGCCTTGGGCGGCGGCGCATCTGTCGTTCCAGTGTTCGTAAGCCTAAGGATCGGACTCCTCGATCGGGGTCAAGGCGACCTTGTCGCTGTTGATCAGGACCTTGCCGGCGTGCTCGAAATTGACCGTGACCCGGTGGCCGATGGCCGATTGCACCTGGCCGATCCCCCAGTCCGGGCGCTGCGGGTGGCGCACCCGCATGCCGGGCGACAGGTCCTGGGTCATGGCGCGGTTCCTTGAGCCAAATCCATTAATCCAAAAGAATGTCGTCTCCGGCACTAATTCTACCGGCCGGAGCCAAAACAACGGAAGCGCCCAGCGCCCGACTCTGGTAAGAATTTCGTCATCACCGGGCAGCGATTCGTTTGCGCAAGCAATTATCGTCCGAACAGGGAGGAGATCGGCCGCATGGATCACGAGATCGATTTGAGACTGGCCGAGCTTTTGGCGTCGCGCCTGTGCCATGACGTCGTGGGGCCGATCGGGGCCGTCAACAACGGCATGGAACTGCTCAACGATGGCGAACTGGACATGGCGGACGATGCCCTCAGGCTCGCCAGTCAAAGCGCCCAGCAGGCGGCCGATCTCTTGCAGTACTACCGCATGGCCTACGGCCTGGCCGGCCACCGCCAAGGCGGCGATCTGAAACCCATGCGCGATCTGGCCACGCGCTTTTTCGCGCACCACAAGGCCGACTTGGACTGGTCCGCCGGCGCGATGCCGGCCGGCCTGCCGGATTCCGCCGGCAAGCTGCTCCTCAACATGCTGCTGCTGGCCGGCGAAGCGCTGCCGCGCGGCGGCACGGTGGGCGTCCTTTTCGCCGAAGACAATGGTGTCCACGAGGTTGCGGTGGTCGCCGTCGGGGCCGATGCCGGCCTGCGGGAGGAAACCCAGGCCGGGCTTGCCGACGACGTGCCGGCGGCGGAGTTGACCCCGCGCAGCGTCCAGCCCTATTTCACCAAGCGGCTGGCCCGCGCCATGGATGGGCGCCTGGAGGTAGAAGCGCCCAGTCCCGGACACATTCGCCTGACGGCAAGGCTGCCGGCCTGACCCCCCGAGGCTAGAAGCACCGAGGTTAGAAGTGCCGGGGCCAGAAGTACCGGGGGCCACCGCCTCACCGAAAATCGAAAAGCATCTGATGGGGCGCGTCACCGCCTCGACCGTTGGGAGCGATCCGGTATCGGTTTTGATCTGCATCAACGACGGGGCGTGTCGGCTCGGAAATCATGGCCTGGCTGAGTGAGCGGGCGGATCCGGCGGGCTTCGGCGGGGAGGAGCCGCGAGAGTCCCGTATTCGGAGCGCTTGACACTTGCGAATGATTTGCATTAGCAATGTATCCAATATTGATAACCATTCGCATATAGGGTCGAGAGAGTACTCAACCTGATCGAGAGAGCCAGCGTTCGAAAAAGGTGCGGGATCTTTCGAAGCGATCGGACGCAGGAAGGAAATCCGAGGCTTATGCCGAAGGTACGATTTGTGGTGGCGTCCTTGGCCGTGGCCGGCGCCTTGTCGCTCGGCGGGCTCGTATGGAGCCTGGTGAGCCACGCCGACGAGCCGGAGCTCAACCTCTACACCTCGCGCCATTATCAGACGGACGAGGCCCTCTACGAGCGTTTTACCGAACTTACCGGCATTCGGATCAATCGGTTGGAAGGCAAAGGCGATCAATTGATCGAGCGGATCCGCAGCGAGGACATGAACAGCCCGGCGGACATCCTGATCACCGTGGACGCCGGCCGCCTGTGGCGCGCTGAGCAGGCCGGCTTGTTCCAGCCGGTCGAGTCCGCGGTTCTGGAAGAACGGGTCCCGGCACACCTGCGGCATCCCGACCGCCTCTGGTTCGGTTTCTCGACCCGCGCCCGCCTGATCTTCTACAACAAGCAGGAGATCGCGCCGGGCGCCGTCACGACTTACGAGGAGCTGGCGGATCCGCGCTGGCAGGGCCGGGTCTGCATCCGCTCGAGCGCCAACATCTACAATCAGTCGCTGCTGGGCGCCATGATCGCGGCCGACGGTGAAGCCGAGGCGGAGAGCTGGGCCCAGGGGGTGGTGAACAACTTCGCGCGCCATCCGACGGGCGGCGACACCGACCAGATCCGCAGCGTCGCGGCCGGCGAATGCGGCTTGGCGGTGGCCAACTCCTACTATTTCGCGCGCCTCCTGAAGAGCGAGAAGGCGGACGACCAGGCGGTGGTGGCGCGGGTCGGCGTGGTGTTTCCCAATCAGGACGGGCGCGGCGCCCACGTCAACGTGTCCGGCGCCGGGGTCCTCAAGCACGCGCCTCACCCGGAGGCGGCGGTCAAGTTCCTCGAATACCTGGTGAGCGCGGAGGCCCAGCACCACTTCGCCGACGGCAACAACGAGTATCCCGCGGTCAACGGCGTGACGGCCAACTCGGTCCTGGAGGAGCTCGGCAGCTTCAAGGCGGATCCGCTCAACGTCTCGGTGCTTGGCGAGACCCAGGCCCAGGCCCAGCGCATCTTCGACCGGGTCGGCTGGGAGTAGCCGGCCTTATTCGGCCGCGGCCGGGGCGGCTTTCGGCAGGTCGAGGCCGGGCCGGGCCCGGGCGATGGTCCGGCTCAGCAGGATCAGCGGCAGGATCCCCACGGCGACGATTACCAGCGAGGCGGTGGCCGCCTCGCTCAGCCGCTCGTCCGAGGCCAGATTGAAAGCTCGGACCGCCAGGGTGTCGAAATTGAACGGCCGCATGACGAGGGTGGCCGGCAGCTCCTTCATGACATCGACGAAGACCAGGAGGCAGGCGGTCGACAGGCCGGCCCACATGAGCGGGACGTGGACCCGCACCAGGGTCCCGGCCGGGCCCTGGCCCAGGCTTCGCGCCGCGTCGTCCATCGACGGGCGGACTTTCGCCAGGCTTGCCTCGATAGTATTCAGCGAGACGGCGAGGAAGCGCACCAGATAGGCGTAAACCAGGGCGAAGATGGTGCCCGTGAAGATGAGCCCAGTGCTGATCCCGACGGTTTCGCGCATGAAGCCGTCGATGGCGTTGTCGAAGAAGGCGAGCGGCAGCAGCGTGCCCACCGCGACGACCGCGCCCGGCACCGCGTAGCCGAGGGCGACCGTCCGGTTGGCGAGGCCGGTCAGCCGGCCCGGGCGCACCCGCGCGCCATAGGCCATGAGGCAGGCCAGGACGGCCGCCAGGAGCGCCGTGAGCCCGGCCAGGCTGAAAGAGTTGACGGCGAGGATGAAAAACCGCGCGCCGAACTGCTGGTCGCCCGCCTCTAGGGTCATTTTTAGCAGGATGGCGGCCGGCAGCAGGAATCCGATGGCGAGCGGCGTCGCGCAGGCGAGGCTCGCCAGGGCGCCGCGCCAGCCGGCCAGGCGGTAGTCCGGGAGCCGCTGGTAGCGCATCGAGGTGTGGTGATAGCGCGCCCGGCCCCGACTCCAGCGTTCCAGGACGAGCACCAGGAATACCAGGCTCAGGAGCGCCGAGGCCAGTTGCGCCGCGGCAACCCGGTCGCCCAACCCAATCCAGGCCTTGATGACGCCCGTGGTGAAGGTCGGGACGCCGAAGAAGGAGACGGTCCCGTAGTCGGCCAGGGTCTCCATCAGGGCGAGCGCCGTGCCGGCGGCGATCGCCGGCCGGGCCAGCGGCAGGGCGACCCGCAGGAAGCTGCCGAAGGCGCTGCAGCCGAGCGTGCGGCTGACCTCCAGGGCGCAGACCGATTGCTCCAGGAAGGCCGCGCGGCACAGGAGATAGGTGTAGGGATAGAGCACGAAGATCAGCATCACGACCGCACCGCCGAGTGAGCGGATCTCGGGGAAGCTATAGTCGCCGGCGCTCCAACCCATCAGCTCGCGCAGCAAGCCTTGCACCGGCCCGGTGAACTGCAGGAAGTCGGTGTAGGTGTAGGCCATGACGTAGGCCGGGACGGCGAGCGGCAGGATCAGCGCCCACTCGAATATGCGGCGGCCGGGAAACCGGCACATGGTCACCAGCCAGGCGGTCCCGGCGCCGATGACCGGCACGCCGAGGCCGACGCCCAGGACCAGCCACAGGGTGTTGGCGATGTAGCGGGGCAGCACGGTCGCGGCGAGATGGGACCAGGCGCCGCCGCTGGGCGCGAAGATGTTGACCACCACGGCGATGACCGGAAGCACGAAAAGGGTGGCGACGGCGAGGGATAGCCAGACGAAGCCGCGGCCGCCACCGACGGCACGCATGGCGCGCCAGGCCCGCGCCGGCCCGGCTGACGGCGGCATGCCGATGGTTGATGGCTGTTGCGTTTGGCTCACGGGTCCTGCGCTCCGCCTATCTCCCGGTCCCTAGGCCCGCTGAAGCCAAGGCACGTGCCAATCGGCTAGACATTCCCAACACCTCCAACGCGCCGTGTTTCTACCCCATGATTGCGAATGAGACGCACTCGCACAAGAGTCATCGCGCCGGAGTTCGACTAAGCCACTGACAGGAGGGGTCTTTCACCGGCATTGCCGGCCGCTTCTTAGACCAACATCGGGAGGCTGGGCAAAGCTTTTCGGGGTTTTTGCGCGCCACACCGTGGCCAGGCGGACCGGCCGCCCCCTCGTACGACGCCCTAATTCGCACGGGGTCGAGATACGGGGTCGAGATACGGGCGTCAAGATCCGGCTGTTTACGAAGGACCGGCCCCGCCGCCGCTCATGCCACCTTGACCACCCGGTCGCCCACCGTGACGCGGCCGTCCTCGACGACCCTGGCGTAGATGCCGCGCAGGCGCATGGCCTTGCCCTTGGGCGCGTTGACGAAGACCACCGCGGCCTTGCCGTAGCGCTCGACGAATTTGGTGCAGCCGGCGTGGGGCACGGGCGTGATCTCGATGACCGCCGTGCCGATCTTGAGGTGCTGGCCGGGCGCCAGGTTGTCGGGGCGCAGGTCGATGTCGATCAAGAGGTTGTCGCCGGCCAGCGGCCAGCGCTCCCGCTCCTGGGCGACGAGCGCAATGCAGCGGGCGTTCATGATGCAGATCTGGACGTCGGGATGGGGTTTGCCGTCCTCGGTCGACATCCAGCAGCCTTTGGCCCAGTGATCGCCGTGGGTGCCGCCTTCCAAGCTGATCTCGCAGCTCTCGAGGTCCCCGCGCTCGCCCTTGGCCGTGCGGATTACGATGGCCTCCAGGACCCCGTTGTCCTTGGGCGAGTCGAGAATGTGGGGCAGGCCGGCCTGCAGTTCTTCGCGGGTGAGATGCTTGACCATGGGATTCCTTCACCAAATTTGCCCCAGCCTCGGGCTTCGGCCGGCGATTTTCAAGATCTAAGCCGCGGGTTGCGCTCAGGCGCCCCTCCAAAAAACAACCGGCGCGCTTGCGAAAGCGCGCCGGTCCGAAATCTTGCCCCGCAATCTCAAAGATCCCGGGCCGAATTGACCCGGGACCGAGGGGAGGGGTCAGGCGGTCGCCGCCTGGGGCTCCATCTCGGGTTTTTCGTCCTCGCTCGGTAACGGATCGCGCAGCACGTAGCCGCGGCCCCAGACGGTCTCGATATAGTTTTCGCCGCCGGTCGCCGCCGAGAGCTTCTTGCGCAGCTTGCACACGAAGACGTCGATAATCTTCAGTTCCGGCTCGTCCATGCCGCCGTAGAGATGATTGAGGAACATCTCCTTGGTCAGCGTCGAGCCCTTGCGGAGCGACAGGAGCTCGAGGATGCCGTACTCCTTGCCGGTGAGGTGGAGCGGCTGGTCGTTCACCTCGACCGTGCGCGCGTCCAGGTTCACCTTCAGCTTGCCGGTCCGGATGATCGAATCCGGATGGCCCTTGGAGCGCCGGACGATGGCCTGGATCCGCGCGATCAGCTCGCGCTTGTCGAACGGCTTGGTCAGGTAGTCGTCCGCCCCGACGCCCAGGCCCTTGATCTTGTCGTCCAGGCCGGAGAGGCCCGACAGGATCAGAATGGGCGTTTGCACCCGGGCGGCCCTGAGACGCCGCAACACCTCATAACCGTCGATGTCTGGCAGCATGAGGTCCAGAACGATAATGTCGTAGTCGTAGAGTTTCCCGATCTCGAGACCGTCTTCACCCATGTCCGTGGTGTCACAGACATAGCTTTCGGACCGCAACATCATCTCGATGGATTGGGCCGTGGCCGAATCGTCTTCGACAAGCAGTACACGCATTGTTGTTCACCCCGATCTTACGAAGTCCAGCGCAATATATCCTATTAACCATTTTCGGGAAGGATCGTTAATAAACTATTAGCGCGAAACATTAATTTGCCGATCCGTTTTACCCAAGCTTAAGCCTAACGACCCATAATGGGCCCTGGATTCGCCGCTGGAGTCGCGTGCGGATTCGCAGATTCCCACGAGCTTATAGACGGGGCGATAGTTTGGAACCAGTCATTCAGAACGCATTTTCGACCTGTCCGGACCGCCGGGGCGGCGCGCCAGCCGAGCCCGGCCGCACCGGGAAGGAACGGGCATGAGCAGCCTCGAAAGCCTGGCGCGGGTCCACCAATGGGTCCTGGACGAAAAGCGCCAGCGCCTGACCGGCCTAACGCAGCTTCTCGAACGCATGGCGGGCGACCTCGAGGTCCTGGAGGAGCAGCTCGCCGCCGAGCGCGAGGCCGCCAGCCGGACCATCGACGGGGCCTTGGCGTTCCAGACCATCATCCCCGCCATCCAGGACCGCCGCGACAAGCTGCATCGCTCGATCGACAGTCTCGAACAGGAGCTCGAGATCGCGCGGGACGAGGTGGGCGAAGCCTTCCAAGGGCTGCGGAAATACGTGACCGCGCAGGAAATACAAGAGCGCCAGGAACGCGAGCGGCGCCGGCGCCGCGAACAGCTGCCGCTCGACGAGGCCGGCGTCGGGCTCTATCGGCGCAACCGGGCGATCGGCGAAAAGGGCTGAGGCCGGCGGTTTCGGCCCGGATGCACAGGGCCAAGATATTCACTCTATTGGAGGGCCGTCGGCCGCCGTCGTCGTGATCGGGCGCGGGCGGACCCCTGGGTTTGCCCCGATGGGGATTTCCGACGGGGATTTCCGATGGGAATTTCCGATGGGAATTTCGATGGGGATCTCGAACCGCCCAGCGGTCCGCCGGCGTCTTGGCGGCTAACCGGTACCTTGGGCGGCGGCGAACTGGATTACGAGGCGGTGCGGCCGTCGATGCCGTTCGTCAGGATGGGCCGATCGTTTTCGTGGGACTTGCGGTACTGCTGCAGTCGCGTCGTGCGCAGGCCGCGCAGGCCGTGCTTGTCGATCAAGCGCTGCCAGGACAGAAATTCCTCGACTGAAAGACGATACCGCCCGCAGGCTTCTTCGAGGCTGATCAGTCCCGCGCGGACCGCGGCGACCACCTCGGCCTTGCGCCGAATGACCCAGCGTTCCGTGTCGGGCGACGGCAGGTCATCGATGGTCAGTGGCTTACCTGCCGGCCCGATGACTCGGTTTGGCCTACCTGTGCGTTCTGAACTCATATACGCCACTCCGTATGCGCTCTCTCATGCCCGTGGGCTTGGTGTGGTGTTATGGTAGACAAGGGCCGTTTAAAAACTGCTAAGTCCCATAGTTAAAACAACCTTTTCGGTTTACGGAGGGACCGTTAACAGCCGCGGCCGGGCGCACGACTCAAATCCAGCCGGAGAAGGGCTGCTTAACCCGGTATCTGGGATTGCGGACGACGCATTGGCGGGCCAGTCGAGTCGCAGGATCGAGCACGATCGGCGCGCGCAGATTTATGCTCATGGCCAGGCCGTCGTCGTCGGGCTTCGGGCGAACCGTTACGACCAGCAGGAATACGGCGTCTTCGACCGATATCCCGACCGTGCCGGCGATCTCCGCGAGGTCTTCGTCGGCGATGTGGGCGCTGTTCCGCGGAATGGGAGTCACGATCAGAACCAGCTCCCGGTCTTCGAGGGAGCGCAGCAGCTTGAACTGCGCCAGTTCCGGATCCGGCAGATCGGCCAGCGCAAAGTTGTGATGGTCCGGAAAGCCCAGCGGTCCTTTAGGCATGTGGACGCGTCGGCCCGCCGTGGCGGCGCGGCGCCCTAGGCGCAGAGGTACGACGACGCTCTCGGGCAGCGTCGACAGGTCCTGGGGAGCAGCGCGTGTGTCGGTGTCCACGGGCATGGCTGGGCTCCTCGACCTACGCGTCCCGGCCAACCCGGGCCGGCCACGGGGGCGACACGACCGTTCGGGCCACAACCAGGCCGGAGGGATCTCTGCGCAGGAGCGCTTTTTCCATCTGCTTGAAATACTTCGTCATTTGTCGTTTGGCGATCGGGCGCGCGAAAGCCGCGCGGCCGCGAAGAGGTAAGTTAAACCATTGATGTCTTTATATTTTCTGAACAAGGCTCGGGGCCGGCGATCGAGGATCGTCGCCGGCGACGGCCCGAGACGCCCGCCGCGCCCGCAAGACCTTGCCGTTTCAGATGCGACGATGGCCGCGTCCCGGTCCGCCGGGCCGCTCGAGCCACGGCCGGCCCCCATCGCGAGCGCCCGGGCCAGGCTCCGGCGGCCCGGTGGGAGTCGTCGGGGAAATCCCGCCCGGGGCGGCGCCGAAACCGGCAAAATTCTGCGGTTCACCGCGCCGAGTCGGAGCCAAAAACACGTTTGTTCTAATTTCCCTTTGTATTTCAACAATATGACAATTCGCGCTCGAGGCACAGAGATGCTTGCTCTCGGACTCGAAATTCATATACTCCCGGCCTCGAACCCGCTGTGTCATGTAGCTGTGTCATGTAAGAGGCAAGGGATGGCTCTGAAGAAGCAAAGTCCGGCAAGCAAGAAGCAAGGGACCGCCCGGAAGAAGCAAGCGACGATCCAGAAGAAGCGAGCGGCCGCCCCGAAAAGGCAATCCAGCACCCCGAAGAAGCAAGCGACGACTCGCAGGAAGCAGGGGTCCACCCAGAGGAAGAAGCCCGTGTCGAGGCTCAACCGGTATCACCCAACCGAGGGCGAGGCTTTCATGAACAACCGCATGACCGAGTATTTCCGCGGCAAGCTGCTGCAATGGCGCACCGATCTGCTCCAGGAATCCTCGGAGACCCTGGTGCATCTGCAGGAAAGCAGCTCGTCGGAGCCCGATCTTGCCGACCGGGCGTCGCTGGAAACCGACCGGTCGCTCGAACTGCGGACGCGCGACCGGGAACGCAAACTCCTGGCCAAGATCGATGCCGCGCTGGCGCGGATCGAAGAAGGCACCTACGGCTATTGCGAAGAGACCATGGAGCCCATCGCCATACGCCGCTTGGAAGCGCGGCCGATCGCCACGCTTTCGATCGAGGCCCAGGAGCGCCACGAGCGCATGGAGCGCACCCATCGCGAAGAGTAGCCGCTCGACAACGCCTTGCCTGGAACACCGACGGCCCGCCACGATTAATCTCGCGGCGGGCCGGTTCCTTTCCAGACCGTGCGTCACGATCGTTCGGAGGCCCGAATGATCGAAACCTTGCAGGCTATCGCCGTGTGACGAAAAAAGTAGCGGAAGCGGCCATTTTCCCATTGTCATCGCTCGAGGCAGACGCGATGAATTCGCGCGTAAGACATATCGCATAAGGGACCGCATCATGCCGATCCAAAGCGTCGCTTCGCACGCCGGCGGCAGCCGGCCGCGCCAGCATGGCGCCATGGAATACAGCGAACCGCCGGTCGACCTGGATCAGGTGCGTCTCTACCGGCTCGGGCGCATCCGCGAGGAGCTCAAGAAGCGGGATTGCGCCGGCGCCCTCCTGTTCGACCAGATCAACACCCGCTATGGCTGCGACGCCACCAACATGCAGATCTGGTGCTCCCACTACGAGACCCGCTGCCTGTTCGTCGCCGCCGACGGGCCGAGCGTGCTGTTCGATTACGCCAACCACCCCCATTTGGCCGAGGGATTGCCGACCGTCGACGAGTATCGCGCCATTACGGGTTTCTACTATTTTACCGCCGGCTCCCGCGCCGAGGAGCGGGCGCTCATCTTCGCCGATCAGATCGCCGACCTGATGGCCAAGCACGGCGGCGGCAACAAGCGCCTGGCGATCGACCGGCTGTCGCATCTGGGGGTCGACGCGATCCGCGCCCACGGCATCGAGGTGACGAACGGCGAGGAGGTCGCGGAGCAGGCCCGGGCGATCAAATCGCCCGGGGAGCTCGCGCTGATGCGGGCGTCGATCGCGGTCTGCGAGGCCGCCATGGCGGACATGCGCGCCGCCCTCGAGCCCGGCATCACCGAAAATGCCCTCTGGGCCAAGCTGCACGAGGCCAACATCCGCCTGGGCGGCGAGTGGATCGAAACCCGGCTGCTATCCTCGGGGCCGCGCACCAACCCCTGGTTCCGGGAATGCTCCATGCGCCCCATCGAGGCGGGCGACATGGTGAGCTTCGACACCGACCTGATCGGACCCTACGGCTATTGCGCCGATATCTCGCGCGCTTGGGTCTGCGGCGGCGCGCCGAGCGACGAGCAACGCCGGCTCTATGCCCTGGCCTACGAGCAGATTCAGCACAACAAATCGCTCCTCAAGGCCGGCAA